>JANXPK010000578.1 GCA_025357355.1 Rhodobacterales bacterium | reverse complement strand
CCGACCCTGATCGCAAATCCGGCATGGGTCCGCGCCAGGGCATGGGTCCGCGTCAGGGGCAAGGCCAAGGTCAGGGCCCGCGCCAGGTGGGCAAAGGCAAGGCTGGCGTGGCCGGCCGTCTCGACGGTGGGGCGGGCAAGGGGTCGGGCGGCAAGGTCGGCCTGCGCCCGGTGCGCGGCCCGGTGATATTGTCGCGCGCCGAGGCCCGGGCTTTTGACCCCTCTGCTCCCGCCGATCAGACCCTTGCGGATCAGTCCCGGACGGCGGAAAGCCGGATTACGGATCCCGAACTGCCCGATCAGGACAAGCCCGATCAGGACAAGCCGGGGCGCCGTACCCCCAACCGCAAGCATCCCAACCGCAAGGCGCCCGATGGCGAGGCGGACGAGGTCCTGCCGCCGCCGCGCCCGGTCGTGCAGCCGGCCCGCATGCGCAAGCGCCATGGCATGCTGCTGGCCAGTTTCCTCCTGGTGGTCGTCATCCCGACCGCCGTGGCGATTGCCTATCTCTATGCGGTGGCGGCCGATCAATACGGCTCCACCGTCGGATTTTCGGTGCAAAGCGAAGACAGCAGCGTGGCCAGCAGCCTTTTGGGCGGCCTGTCGGGTCTGGCGGGGACCTCGACCACCCAGGATTCGGATGTGCTTTATGCCTTCCTGCAAAGCCAGGACATCGTCCAGCGGGTCGATGCCAAGCTTGACCTGCGCAAGATGTTTTCCAAACCCGTCAACGACCCGGTGTTCAGCTTTACCACCGCGGGGTCGATGTTCAGCTATTCCAAGTCGGGCTCGATCGAGGATCTGTTGAGCTATTGGAACCGCATGGTGTCGATCGCCTATGACGGCGGCACCGGGCTGATCCAGATCGAGGCGCATGCCTTTTCGGCCGCGGATGCCAAGGCGATCACCCAGGCGATCGCCGAGGAAAGCACGGGGATGATCAACGAGATGTCGGCGACGGCGCGTGGCGACAGCACGCGCTATGCCGCCGAGGACGTGGCCACGTCCGAGAAAAAGCTGAAGGCCGCCAACGACGCGCTGACCACGTTCCGGCTGCAAAACCAGATCGTCGATCCGACCGCGGATGTGTCAAGCCTGACCACCATTCTGGGCGCGCTGCAAAGCGAACTGGCCACGACGCTGATCCAGCTGGATCTGCTCAGCCAGACTGCCCAGCCCAATGATCCCCGCGTTGCCAACACCAATCTGCGCATCTCCGTCATCCAGAAGCGCATCGATGACGAACGCGCCAAATTCGGGGCCGGCGGTCAGGGCGACGGCAAGCAGGACTATGCCACGACCATGGCCCAATATGCCGAACTCACCGTCGAGCAGGGTTTCGCCCAGACCCAATATACGACCGCCATGACGGCGCTTGTCGCCGCCCAGGCCACGGCAGAGCGCCAGAGCCGCTATCTGGCGGCCTATATCAAACCGACCACGGCGCAGACGGCGGAATATCCGCGCCGCGCCCTCTTGTCGTTCATGTCCTTCATGTTCCTGGCCCTGACCTGGTCGATCATGGCGCTGATCTACTACTCGGTCCGGGATCGCCGCTAGCGGTGCGCAGACCATGATTCGGCTGGAGAATGTGTCCAAAAGCTTCTTTTTGCACGGTGAGGAACGCATCATCGCGCAAAACGTCAACGTGGTCTTTCCGACCGGGGTTTCGGTGGCGATGCTGGGGCGCAACGGCACCGGAAAATCGACGCTGCTGTCGATGATCGGCGGCACGAGCGCGCCGACGGCGGGCCGCATCCTGTCGGATGGCACCATCTCCTGGCCGGTGGGCTTTGCGGGCAGCTTCAACAACGAGCTGACGGGTGCCCAGAATGTCCGCTTCATCGCCCGCGTTTATGGCGTGGACAGTGAGGAGATGGTCGATTTCGTCGGCGATTTCGCCGAGATCGGCCAGCAGTACCACGAACCGGTGCGGACCTATTCCTCGGGCATGCGCTCGCGGCTGGCGTTCGGGCTGTCGATGGGGGTGCGCTTTGACTGCTATCTGGTCGACGAAGTCACCTCGGCGGGGGATGCGCGGTTTCGCAAGAAAAGCCTGCAGATCTTTACCGACCGCATGGGCAAAAGCGGCGCCATCTTCGTCTCGCACGGAATGGAGACGGTGCGGCGCTTCTGCACGGCGGGCGCTGTGCTGGAACAGGGCCAGCTGACCTATTACGACGACATCGAAGAAGCGATTGCCGTGCATCACCACAATCTGCATGTGGCCGAGAACGCCGTCTATGACGACGATTGAACGTGGCTGCCCGGCTGGCTGCCGCCACCCGTAAGCGGTGTTGACAGTGCCGCGTTGACAGGCCAGACGCCGTACCGGAAATTCGCACGTCACCGCATCTCCCCAAGGACACCGGAAACGATGAGCAGGATTCTGATCCACGCGGGAAACCTCAAGACCGGCAGCACGGCGATCCAGGCCGTCCTGATGCGGCTGCGCCCCGAACTGGCCCAGCGGGGCATATTGATGCCTGGCCTCGGCCCCAATGATCGGGCGCATTACAAGCTGGCGGCCGAAATTCAATTCAACCGGCAGACGATTGGCGGGCCGGTTTCCAGGCGGATGATTGCCAGCCTGAAAGAGACCGGGCCGACTGAGACCGTTTTACTGACGGCCGAGACTTTCATGAACGGCTCGTCCCGCGAGTTGCGGGATATCCTGGTCGCCGCCCAAAAGACCGACCCGACCGTCCTGTTTTACGTGCGCCCCCATGCCAGCCTGATTGTTTCGTTGTATCTTCAGCACGTAAAAACCGGGGTCATTGCAGATTCGATCGAAAAGCGGCTCGTCAATATGAACCGGCTATCGGCCGTGAAATTCATCGAGATGATCGACCGTTATTCCGATGTCTTTGGCAAAGATGCGGTGATGGCGCGGGAATTCAGCCGGGATCGGCGGGTGGGCAGATCCATCGTGGCCGGTTTCTGGAAAGCCCTGCCCACGGAACTGGAGCAGGGCCGCACGGTCACGACAGCAAAGGTTTGCAGTTGCGCCTTGGGGCGGGATCGTAACGCCCGAGAG
>JANXPK010000577.1 GCA_025357355.1 Rhodobacterales bacterium | reverse complement strand
GCTGCCGATCGAGGGCGTGATGGCCGAGGCGGAGCCGGGACTGTATCAGCTGCACTTCGTGCATCTGCAGGAGCTGGGCAATCTGGAGTTGGCCGTGCTCTGGGCGGCGCCCGATGACAGCATGGTGGTGCTGGGGGCTGCGATGGGTCAGGTCGGCTGGGTGCTGGCCAAGGTGGCCAAGCCAGACGATGCGGCTTATGCGGCGGGCGTCAAGGTGCTGGTAGACAATGGCTATGCGCCGGGGGCGATTGGCCGGGTGGATCAATGAGGGACGGGATATGACACGCAAAGCGGCGATCATTGGCGGCGGGGTTATTGGCGGCGGCTGGGCGGCGCGGTTCTTGCTGAACGGCTGGGATGTGGGGGTGTTTGACCCGGACCCAGAGGCCGAGCGCAAGATTGCGGCGGTGATGTCGAATGCGCGGCTGGCGTTGCCTGCGCTGAGCGATGTGCCGATGCCGAAGGAGGGGGTGTTAACCTTTCATGGCACGATTGGCGAGGCGGTCGAAGGCGCGGAATATGTGCAGGAAAGCGTTTCCGAGCGGATTGACCTCAAGAAGAAGGTCTATGCGCAGTTGCAGCAGGCCAATCCGGGGGTGTTGATCGGCTCCTCGACCTCTGGTTTCAAAGCGTCGGACCTGCAAGAGGGGTCGTCGGCCCCGCATAACATCATCGTCGCGCACCCGTTCAACCCCGTGTATCTGCTGCCGCTGTCGGAGGTATCTGGGTCGCCCAAGAACTCTGCCGGGACGGTTGAAAAGACCGTGCAGATCATGAAGGACATCGGGATGTTCCCGCTGGTGATCCGCAAGGAAATCGACGCTTTCATCGGCAACCGCTTCCTTGAGGCGGTCTGGCGCGAGGCGCTGTGGATGCTCGTCGATGGGGTGGCCACAACGGAAGAGATCGACGACGCAATCCGCATGGGCTTTGGCCTGCGCTGGGGCCAGATGGGGTTGTTCGAGACCTACCGGATTGCGGGCGGCGAGGCCGGGATGCGGCATTTCATGGCGCAGTTCGGACCGGCGCTGAAATGGCCGTGGACCAAGCTGATGGACGTGCCGGAATTCAACGACGCTTTGGTTGACCTTGTATCCAGCCAGTCGGATGCCCAATCCGGCGCCTACAGTATACGCGAACTGGAACGTATCCGCGACCAGAACCTCGTGGGGTTCCTGCGCTCGCTTAAGCTAA
>JANXPK010000566.1 GCA_025357355.1 Rhodobacterales bacterium | reverse complement strand
CGCAGCAGCAGAGCCGGGGTGAAATCCGGCTCGATCCGCCGCAGGCGCGCGGTGTAATAGACCGCAGCCTCGCGGTTGCTGGCAAGATAGGACAGCGCCACCAGATAGCGCAGCGCCGGTCGGTAGAACGTCATCTTGCGGTGACATTCCAGCGCTGCGTTGAAGGCCACATCCAGCTGGTTGAGGCTGAGGGCGGACAGACAGGCCTGCATGTCCCAGTTGAAGCTGTTGGCCAGCCCCTGTGCCGACTGCCGCGCCTGCATGGCGTAGTCATTGGCCTTTTCGAAATCGCCGTGCAGGATCAGGCTCTGGCTCAGCGCCTCAAGGGCATAGGGGTTCTGGTCCGAGATTTCGGCGGCCCGCAAGGCAAGGTAATGTGCGGCGTCCAGATCGCCCTCCAGCTTCAGGCGCACCTGCGAAGCCAGCGACAGCACGACCGGATGATCAGCCAGCGCCTGCAACGCCTCGTCGGCAAAGGCCAAGGATTCGGCGATGGTGCCGGGTCCGGTGTCGCGAAACTCCAGGGCCGAGGTCAGGCGGATGAAACTGCGCCATGCCAGCGCCAGCCCGCGAAACTCGCCGTCCTGCGCCTTGGCCAGGGTGTCATCGGCCCGCAGCAGCCCGTCATGATCGAACTCATAAATCCGCCGCACCGCGCGGTGAAACGCGGCCGAGGGCGACAGCGGCGCCAGCCCGGCCAAAAGGTCGGACACCTTGCGCACCAGCTGGTTGACCAACCGGGTCGCCTCCGCCGATTGCCAGATCTGCGAGATTGTCATGGCCAGCGTCAGCCGCCCCGACCACACGATGCGGCGACCCGGCATCGCGACCACACGCAGCAACAGGTAGCCCTCCGCATCGTCGCCGTAACTTTCCAGCTCGACCACCGCAGCGGGCGGGCTGTCGGCCAGCACCTGATCCTGTGCCTCGGTCTGGATGACGTCCATCTCGCCGATCAGCAAAAGATCGCCGACAATGCGTTGCCCCATGGCGCGGGTCAGAAAGCTGCTGCGCGGTGACGCGGCGTGATCGGTCTGCCGCAGCACCACAATGGGCCGGCGCTGCGGGTTCAACAGCACGGTGGGGCCATGGGTCGGACCCCGCATCGTCCGACCCATCCTCTGGTCGCGCAGCCAGTCCGAAAACTCGGGGTCGCGCACGTCGATGTCGTCCAGAAGTTCGCCGTCGTCGCTGTCGTCAACCCGGATCTCGGGCGCAATCCAGACCGTGCTGCGGTCGGCGTGCAGCCGTTCCGCCACCGGCCCCAGCGCCTTGCGCACATTCGACAGGGCCTGACGCAAACTGCCCGAGGCTTGTTCGGCGTCGCGGTCGCTCCACAGCTTGTCCTGCAGCCACAGCCGGGTGCGCCTTTGGCCGGGCGACAATAGCAACAGCGCCAGCAGTCCGCGCTCTTTCTTGCCAAGCGGGGTGACGTCCTTGCCATCGTCATCGAAGACTCGGAAAGGCCCGTTTACCCGAACACGCATTCGACTTGCCGCCTTCCCAAGGAGTGCCCGCGTGGATCAGTCGCGGGGGAATAACAGTCCGTCCTTGAGGCCAGGTCAAGAGAATTAACCCGTTGGTTGTATTGCGCCTCCGCGCGATCAGGGCCGCTGGCGTGAACTGGCCCGCCGCAGGGCGGATGAAACGCGGGCAAGGCGGCGCTTGCAATGGTGCTGTCGGCTTGCCGGAATCGACGCAACCCATGGCGATCTGGCGGCATCCTGCAACCGCTTTGAATCGCAATGGATTTCCCTCAGGGCCACACCAGACCGGTCAGCGCAGCCGGAAACTTGAAAGCGCTTTGAACCGAGAATCGTTGACATTCTGGCAATTGGTGCCATAACCCAGCCGAAGCGTTTCGGAAAACCTCGCGCAGTCGGGGGCGTTACGGAAGCGCTTTAAGGGAGTTCGCGCCTCAAGGCGCATATCAATAAGATAGGGAGGAATACCCATGTCCAGTGGATATCGGGCCTATGCGATGCGCGCGACCGCCATCGCTGCTGTGGTGGCTGCTTTTGGCGCGCCGGTTCTGGCAGACAACATCACCTACGTTTCGGGTGCGACCGGTAACGCCGTCGAAAACTTCAAGGTCTATGTGAAGGCCTGGGAAGCAAAGACCGGCAACACGGTAACCTTGGTGCCGATGCCGTCCTCGACCACCGACCAGTTCGGCCAATACCGCCTGTGGCTTGCCGCCGGCAACTCTGACGTCGATGTCTACCAGACCGACGTGATCTGGGCGCCGCAACTGGCGCAGCATTTCGTTGACCTGACCACGGTGGGCAAAGACATCGCGGCGATGAACTTCCCCTCGATCATCCAGTCGCAGACCGTGGGCGGCAAACTGGTTGCTTTGCCGCTCTTCACCGACGCCCCGGCGCTTTACTATCGCAAAGACCTGATGGCCAAGTACAAGATCGCCACCCCGCCCAAGACCTGGGACGAAATGGCGGCTGACGCCAAGATCATCATGGACGGCGAACGCGCTGCCGGCAGCAAGGACTTCTGGGGTTTCGTGTTCCAGGGCAATGCCTATGAAGGACTGACCTGCGATGCGCTTGAGTGGATCAAATCGTTCGGCGGCGGCCAGATCGTTGAGCCCGATGGGACGATTTCGAT
>JANXPK010000548.1 GCA_025357355.1 Rhodobacterales bacterium | reverse complement strand
TTAGCTTGGCTTCATGCAAAGCCATTCGAATCCCCGTGCCATCCAGTACCTGATTGCAGGAATTGCGATCTTCTCGGTCCAGGACCTGATCCTGAAACTGCTCTCCGGCAGCTATCCCCTGCATGAGGCGATGGTGCTGCGCTCGGTCACCGCCATTCCCTTCATGCTGGCCATCACACGCTGGTTCGACGGCGACCTATCCAGCCTGATCAATTCCAACTGGCCCGCCATGCTGGGGCGCGGGCTGCTGAACTTTCTGGCCTATACCGCCTATTACCTTGCGCTGGCCGCTCTGCCCATGGCGACCACCGTGGCGCTCTACTTCACGGCACCCCTGTTCATCACCCTGCTCTCGGTATTCCTACTGCGCGAGACGGTCACCCTGAATCGCTGGCTGGCGATTGGCGTTGGCTTTGTCGGCGTCGTGATCATGGTGCGCCCCGGTGGCGCGTTGTTTGACTGGGCCGCATTGTTGCCGGTCTTTTGTGGCTTTGCCTATGCTTTGTCGATGGTGCTGGCACGGTCCATGGGCCAGCAGAACTCGGCCGCCGCCATGGCGTTCTGGGGCAACAACGCCTTCCTGCTGTGCAGCCTCGCCCTGTCGGCGGGCTTTGGCAGCGGTGCTCATGCCGACCTCGCCCATCCCAGCGTTGCCTTCCTGACCCGCGGCTGGGCCACACCCACCTTGACCGACGGGCTTTTGATGTGCAGTTGCGGTTTCATCGCGGCGGTCGGTCTGACCCTGCTGACGCAAGCCTACCGCATCGGCCAATCCTCTGTCGTCGCACCTTTTGAATTCAGCTTTGCGTTCTGGGGCATTGTCTGGGGCTGGCTGTTCTGGCGCACGCTGCCCGACGGTCTGGGCTGGCTTGGCATCGCGATCATCATCGCGGCGGGCACCTATGTTTTGAGAACCGAGGGCATCACCGGCACGCAAGACCAGCGTGCCCCTGGTTAACCCCACCAAGTCTGACCTTTGTGTAGAGGGTTTGTAGGCGGATTGTAGGTGGTTTGTAGGTTCGGAAAATCACCTGATTTCAGGTTGTTAACCACGGTTTCTTACCTGATTCTCCCACGTGTCATACGCCCGCCAAAACAAAGGCCGCCCAAACGGGCGGCCCAGATTTCTCGCGCGTGAAATTCGAGATCACATCTCGTCAAGCGCCTCGACCAGCTTTTGCAGGTCTTCCTTGCTGACTTCCTTGTCCGTCACCATGGCCTGCGCCACGATGTGATCGACGACCTTGTCTTCAAAGATCGGCGCGCGCAGCTGCTGCTGAACCTGTTGATTTTTCTGCACGAATTCAAAGTATTGGCGTTCCTGACCCGGATATTGCCGGGCCGCGGCCAGCACCGCCTGGGTCATTTCGGCATCGCTGACGCTCACCTCGGCCTTGCGCCCGACTTCAGCCAGAACCAGCCCCAGCCGCACACGGCGCTCTGCCAGCTTGCGATGCTCTTCGGTGGTCTCGATGGCATCATGGTTATGGCCGTGGTCATGCGGGTGTTCCTCATGCCACAACTGATGCGCAATCTGCCCCGCTTCGGCATCCACCAACGACCCCGGCAGGTCAAATTTCACCATGTTATCAAGCTGATCCAGCAAAGCCCGCTTCAGAACCGCCCGCGCCGCACTCTTGTATTCGGCCTCAAGACTGGTCGAGATCTGCCCTTTCAACGCCGCCACATCCTCGGCGCCGTATTTCTTGGCCAACTCGTCATTGATCTCCGCCGGAACCGACTTCTTCAACGCCTTGATTGTGCAGGCGAAAACGGCAGACTTGCCGGCCAGATCCTTGGACCCGTAGTCGACCGGAAAGGTCACATTGACCGAAAGTTCGTCACCAACCGCAGTGCCGATCAGTTGATCTTCAAACCCCGGGATAAACGATTTCGACCCCAGCACCAGCGGATAATCCTCGCCCGCGCCACCGTCAAAAGCAACCCCGTCGACCGTGCCCTTGAAGTCGATTATGACCTGATCGCCGTCCTTGGCTTTGGCACCTTTCTTTTTGTCGTCAAAGCCTTGCGACGAGGTCGCCAGGTTCTTCATCGCTTCGGCAACCGCGGCGTCATCGGCTTTCACCGACAGGCGGTCCAGGGTGATCTTCGACGGTTCAAGTTCGGGAATTGGCGGCAGAGCCTCATATGTCATTTCGACCACGACGTCCTGGCCCT
>JANXPK010000526.1 GCA_025357355.1 Rhodobacterales bacterium | reverse complement strand
CCAGCTTGCCGTGCCCGCCGCCATTGCCCTGCGCCAAGGGTGCCAATGCCCCGGTCGCCCGCTTCAGGATCACCATGTCGTTCACGAACTTGATCGACACCCGGAACCGCGCCGCCGCAGCGCGATGCGTGTGACCTTCCTCAACGAAATCAACAACCCGTTGACGAAGCTCCATAGGAAGTGGTTTGCCCATCATTGACCCCAAAATCTGCCACAATAGCAGGGAATCACAAATCAAGCTCCAAGGGAATCCTGAATCGCAAAGACCGCAACACGCTCTAGCGCGTAGTAACGCCCGGCCTGAACCGGGGTCCACTCGACCTGGATCTGCCAGCCGTGGTCGGTCTGCGCCTCGTTGGTGATGACGCTTTCAGCTTGAAGCCAGGCATAGGCGCGACCCTGCGCAAAGGTCAGATGGAGGGTGGCGGACTGCTTGGCCTCATCAAAGGCGCGGGAGATGGCGTCAAGCAGGGCGGCGATGCCTTCGCCTGTCAGCGCGGAGATTGGGAAAACGTTTGGCCGTGTGCGGGCCTGGGTCGTCAGGGCGTCGCGCTGGCTCGGCTGCACGAGGTCAAGCTTGTTCCACACCTCGAACTGCGGTGTGGCGGCTCTGACGCCGAGCGAGGTCAGAATCTCCGTCACGTCGGCGGCCTGTTCGGCGGTTTCGGGATGGGCAATATCGCGGACATGCAGGATCAGGTCAGCTTCCAGCACCTCTTCCAGGGTGGCACGGAAGGCGGCAACCAGTTGGGTCGGCAGATCGGAGATGAAGCCGACCGTGTCAGACGCAATGATCTTGCGGCCTGACGGCAGCTCGACGGCGCGCATGGTGGGGTCGAGCGTGGCGAAAAGCTGATCTTTGACCAGCACTTCCGCGCCGGTCATCCGGTTGAACAGGGTAGATTTTCCGGCATTGGTGTAACCGACCAATGCCACCAGCGGGAACGGCACCTTGCGACGCGAAGCGCGGTGCAACTCACGGGTCTTGACCACTCCGTCAAGCTGACGCTTGAGCCGGATCACCTGATCGTCGATGGCCCGGCGGTCCTGTTCGATCTGGGTCTCGCCGGGCCCACCGACAAAACCAAAGCCGCCGCGCTGGCGTTCCAGGTGGGTCCAGGCGCGCACCAGACGGGTACGCTGAAAGCTGAGCGCGGCGAGTTCGACTTGCAAGACACCTTCCCGGGTGCGGGCGCGGTCGGCGAAAATCTCAAGGATCAGGCCGGTGCGGTCCAGAAGTTTGACGCCCCATTCCTTTTCCAGATTGCGCTGCTGCACCGGGCCTACGGTGCCGTCGACCAGCACCAAGCCAACCTCAAGCTCTTTGAAGCGGGTCTTCAGCTCCTCAACCTTGCCGCTGCCGAACAGGAATCCGGGCGTCATTTTCGTCAGCCGGACGATGTCGGCACCGACAATATCAAGGCCGGGCAAAGCGTCCGCCAACGACACCGCTTCGGCCAAGCCATGTTCCGGCAAACGCCGCCTTTTGGCGGATTTCAGGTCGGGATGCAGCACATATGCGCGCATGTCCACGGCAGCGGTGTCATGGGTGCTGCGCGGCTCGCGTATGGGGTCAACCGCGTC
>JANXPK010000525.1 GCA_025357355.1 Rhodobacterales bacterium | reverse complement strand
GACCAAAGCGCGGTATTCGTTGTTCGGCCAGTCCTTGATAAGGACCACATCGCCAACTTCGGCACGGTCAAGCTGTTCGGCAGAGGGCTGTTCATAGCCGAAAAGATAGCTTTTTTCCCCCCGGGTCTTCAGCATGCCTGCCGCATTGATCAGATAGACCTCTTTCAATCCCCGCTGAATGGCCGCCTGGCCTTGCGCCAGCAGTGGGCGCAGCGTGCCGTCATCCATCAGAAAGTTTTGCACCTTGGCCTGATCCAGAAAGGTGGCAAGGGCTACGGCGTCGGTGCGCAGGGTTGTGCTCTGCTCTGCCTCATAGGCTTGCGCCGCTTCAAGCGAGGCGCCGATGACCGAGCGGACCCGGTCGGAAAACCAGCCCTCCAACCCGATGTTGACGGTCAGCACACCAAACACCGCGACCAGAACGGTGGGGATCAGGGCAACGATGGCAAAGACCCCGGTCAGGCGCAGGTGCAGCCGCGATCCGGCCGACTGGCTGCGGCGGTCCGACACCATCTGCATAATTCGCCGCAACACCAGCGTGGCCAGCACCAGCACATAGACCAGATCGGCCAGCATGATCAGGCGCAGCGCTGGCGACGATGACCCCTGATTGAGCGGTCCAAGCGCCAGAAAGGTCGCCACCGTCAGCAGCGGGCCCAGAAAGACCAGCCCAAAGGTCATGCCGGTCTGCATGCGGCGCTGCCGCCGCAAGCGCGACAGCCGGATCAACCATTGGTTGGCATTGGCAGGTCGTTGCACTCGAATTCGGCCCCTGTCATCGGGCCGGACCACGTGTCCTGCCCGCCACATCCGGTGTCTTTCGGGCAACGCTGCACCCCTGACACGCTATCTGTGGCGGTTTTACATCAGTTTGCGGCGACGTGTCACGCGGATATCGAGGTCAGTGATCTTCTTGCGCAAAGTATTGCGATTGATGCCCAAAAGCTCGGCGCAGCGGGCCTGATTGCCAGCCGTCGCATCCAGCGCAATCTCGATCAGGGGCAGTTCGATCTCGCGCAAGATCCGGTCGTACACCCCGGCAGGCGGCAACTGGCCGTTGTGCAGGTCGAAATAGCGTTTGAGGTGGCGAGCAACCGAAGCCGACAATTTCTCATTCTCGATCACCCCAGCACGGGCAGGTTCGGTGGAATGGCTGTTGCCAAGTGCTGCTTCCAGCTCGCCTTGCGCAATCTCGGGTTCCGACGAGGTTACCAGCAGCCGTTTCAGCACATTCTCAATCTGGCGGACGTTGCCGGGCCAGGGATGCACGCGCAGGACATTGCGCGCCTCAGCCGAAAGGCGGCTGGCGGTGCCGATCTCGCGCTCGCCCCGGGCCAGAAAATGTTCGGCCAGAAGCACGATATCCTCGACCCGTTCGCGCAGGGCTGGCACGGCGAGGGTGACGCCACCAAGGCGGTAGAACAAGTCCTTGCGCAACGTGCCTTCCTCGACCCTTTGCGCCAGATCGGCCTGCGAGGTCGCCAGAATGCGTGGCGCATGGTCGTCGGCGATGTCGAGCATACGCACCAGCCGCGCCTGCCCGTCATCGTCGAAATCCGCCACTTCGTCGATCAGCAACGAGCCGCCGCGCGCGCGGGTCAGCAGCGTTGAAATCCCCTCGACCCCGGCCAGATCGGCAGCCTGAACCGCGATGAAGGGTTGGCTGCGACGGTCCGAAAAGTCGTGTATGGCGCGGGCGATCAGGCTTTTGCCGGTGCCCGATTCGCCGGTGATCAGCACCGGCAGATCGGTGTTCATCACCTTGGCGACCAGCCGGTACAGCGCCTGCATTGCCGCCGTTCGCCCGACGAGCGGCAGGTCATCGCCCGGTTCGCGCGGCGCGTTGACGACAGCGGCAGCTGATCGGCGCTTTTGGTCCAGCGCGCGAGCCGAACGTTTCATCAGGTCCGGCAGGTCAAACGGCTTGGGCAAATAGTCGAACGCCTCGGCCTCGGCGGCCTGAATCGCCGTCATGATCGTGTTCTGGGCCGAGATGATGATGACCGGCAGGCCGGGCCGGATGCGGGCGATGCGCGGCAAAGCCTCAAGTCCATTGCCATCGGGCATGATCACGTCAGAGATGACCAGATCACCCTTGCCCTCTTCGACCCAGCGCATCAGCGTCATCAGGCTTGAGGTGGCATGGACCTTGCAGCCCGCCCGGGTCAGCGCCTGGGTCAGCACCGTGCGGATTGTGCGGTCGTCATCAGCGACCAGTACGGTCCCATCCATCAGCGCGTCTCCTTCAAGTCTTTGGGGGCCATGGGCAGCGACAGGCGGAACACCGTCTTGCCTGGAGCCGATTCGACGCTGACCCAGCCGCCGTGGTCGGTCATGATCTTGGACACCAGAGCAAGACCCAATCCGGTGCCATTTTCGCGCCCAGAAACAAAGGGTTCAAAGATATCGGCGGCAATCTCGGGCGGGATGCCCGGGCCATCGTCGATGATTTCGACCTGCAAGGGCAGCGCGGCGCCAGTGCCATCCTTATGGCGCAGGCGCAGCGAGTGGTCATAGAAGGTGTGAAGCCGGATCGTTCCCTGCACGCCGCGCGCAGCCTCGGTCGCGTTCTTGATCAGGTTCAGAAACACCTGCATCAACTGGTCGGGGTCGGCGAAGGTGGCGGGCAGCGAGGGGTCGTAATCTTCCACGATCATCATATGGCTGGCAAAGCCGATCTGGGCGGAACGGCGGGCACGGTCCAGCGCGTCATGGATGTTGATGGCGCGGCGATCGGGGGGCCTGATGTTGCCGAACTGCTCGACCTGTTCCAATAGCTTCACGATCCGCCTGGTTTCCTCGACGATAAGGTCGGTCAGTTCGCGGTCCTCGGCCGTCAGGTTCATCGCCAGCAGCTGGGCCGCGCCGGAAATGCCGGCGAGTGGGTTCTTGATCTCATGCGCCAGCATCTCGGCCATGCCGATGGCGGATTTGGCGGCAGAGGTGGCGCGCGCCCGGCCCAACCGGTCTGCCACAAGGCGCGGCGAGATCAGCATCAACAGCGTCTCGGGCTCATCCTGCAAGGGCGCGATCTGCAAGGCACACAGCACATGGTTGCGGTCGCCCGCCATGACCTCGGCTTCATTGATGAAGACGTCGGCGTGATTGCGGCGGGCGCGCTGCAGGGCTTCAGGCAAGCCGACATCGACCATGACGCGCTGGGTCACCCCTGCGCCGATGACCGAACGGGCCGAAGCATTCAGGAAGGTTTCGGCTGCGGGATTGATGTCAAGGACGTGATCGGACGCGTCGATCAGGATCGCAGGCACCGGCAAAGAGGCCCAGATCGAACCGGCGGGACGCGCAGTCATGCCGCCCGCCTTTCGTCGCTTCCAAAGGTCCGGGCAATCAGGCGCAGCGTTTCCGCCGGGGTTTCGGCGACCATCAGGGGGCCGCGGTGGTCGGGCAACCCAGTCTCGGCCAGATACCAGCCCAGATGTTTGCGCGCGACCTTGACGCCCAGATCGGAGCCATAGAACGACAGCATGTCCTCATAGTGCCCGGCGATCATCGCGGCCAAATCCGTGCCCGTCGGGATCACCGGCGCGGGGGTGCCGTACAACTCATGCGCAATCTCGGCTAGCCGCCACGGCGCCCCTTGCGCCCCCCGTCCTATCATCACGCCGTGCGCACCCGAAGCACCCAGCGACTGACGAGCCGTCGCTTGGCTGACAATGTCGCCATTGGCAATCACCGGAATGCGCACGGCATCCTTGATAGCACGAATGGCCTGCCAGTCGGCCGAGCCCTTGTAGAACTGACAGCGAGTGCGGCCATGCACCGTGATCATCCGCACCCCCGCCGCCTCGGCCAACTGCGCCAGTTGCGGCGCGTTCAGGCTGGCATCGTCCCAGCCGAGCCGGGTCTTGAGGGTGACCGGCACCTTGACCGCGCCGACCACCGCCTCGATCAGGCTGACAGCATGGGCCAGATCCTGCATCAGCGCCGATCCGCAAGCCCCGGTTGTCACCCGCTTGGCCGGGCACCCCATGTTGATGTCGATGACCCGCGCCCCCTGCGCTTCGACATAGCGCGCAGCCTCGGCCATCCAATAGGCGTCGCGCCCGATGATCTGGACCGAAGTCGCAGCCTCGCCAAAGCCCAGTTCGGCGCGGGCGCGGGCCAAGGGCTTGGCCTGCACCACTTCTTGACTGGCCACCATTTCCGACACGACAAGCCCTGCGCCAAACGACGCCACCAGCCGCCGCCACGGCAGATCGGTGATCCCCGCCATCGGAGCCAACAGGACCGGAGGGGTCAAGATAAGGTCGCCAAGCTGCATGGTCATCCTTCCATGACCTGTACCTAGGAGTTTAGCGCCGGAATGGCAAAGTTACGCGACGTGATTTTGCCCGAAATTTTAGCAATGCACAAATATTAGGCGTCGTGGTCACAAAGATTGTCACTTCGCGGCCCACGGCCTATTGAGGGGGCAAAGAGGGATGCATGACCACAGCCGCCATCATCGTCGCCGCCGGACGCGGCCAACGCGCCGGGGGGGACATCCCCAAGCAGTGGCAGATGCTGGCCGGGCGTCCGGTTGCTGACCATGCGTTGACCGCCTTTGCAGGGATGCAGCGCGTGCTGGTGATCCATCCCGAAGACCGGGCGCGCGCCGACGGGCTGGGTGTGGAACTGGTGATGGGTGGGGCCACCCGCACCGCCTCGGTCCGCGCCGCACTGGAGGCTTTGGCCGGGCGCGGCATTGCCCATGTGCTGATCCATGACGCAGCACGCCCGCTGGTGCCAGCCGCCGTGATCGACCGCGTTCTGGCCGCCTTGGCGCAGTATCCAGGCGCGGCCCCTGCCCTGCCCGTCAGCGATGCGTTGTGGACGGGCGAGGGCGGGTTGGTAACCGGCACCCGCGACCGCGACGGCCTTTATCGCGCCCAGACCCCGCAAGGCTTTCACTTTGACGCCATCCTTGCCGCTTACCGCGCTTTTGCGGGCGAGGCGGCGGATGATGTTGCCGTGGCGCGGGCTTTCGGGCTTAATGTGGCAATCGTTGCGGGCGACGAGGCCAATCTGAAACTGACCTATCCCGGCGATTTTGCCCGGGCTGTAGCGATCTTGAAGGGGCATCCCATGGACGTGCGCATCGGCAACGGTTTTGACGTGCATGCCTTTTGCCCCGGCGATCACGTCTGGCTTTGCGGGGTCAGAGTGCCGCATTCAAAGGGGCTTTTCGGCCATTCCGATGCCGATGTCGCCATGCACGCCCTGACCGACGCTATTTACGGTGCCCTCGCCGAAGGGGACATCGGCCAGCATTTTCCGCCGTCCGACCCTGAATGGAAAGGGGTCGCCAGCCGCATATTCCTGGCCGATGCCGCCGGTCGCATCGCAGCGCGCGGTCTGAGGCTCGCCAATGCCGATGTGACCCTGATCTGCGAACGCCCCAGGATCGGCCCCCACGCCACAGCCATGCGCGAGGTTTTGGCTGCGATTCTGGCGGTGGACCCTGACCGCATCAGCGTCAAGGCCACCACATCCGAGCGCCTGGGCTTTACGGGGCGTGAGGAAGGTATTGCCGCCATGGCCACCGCAACCCTGGTGTCCGCATGACCCGCCTTCTGACCATCTTCTTCGGCGCAGGCCTGCTGCGACCGGCCCCCGGCACCTGGGGCTCACTGCTAGCCCTTGTCTTGGGCGAGGCGTTGATCCGCTTCATGGGCTTTCCCGCCCTGCTTTTGGCAACCCTTGCCGTCACGGCGCTGGGTTTCTGGTCCTGCGGCGTCGAACTCGCCGGGCGTCCAGGTGACGACCCGTCCGAGATCGTGATTGACGAGGTTGCGGGTCAATGGCTGACCTTGCTGTTCCCCGCAGCGGGCTTCTATTTCGCTCCGGCGGCGCAGGCGGCATTGCAGGCAAGCGGCGGCTGGCTGCCCTGGCCCGCCTGGATCGCCCCCTTCGCCCTGTTCCGCCTGTTCGACATCTGGAAGCCCTGGATCATCGGACACGCCGACCGTCGCGGCGATGCGGCGGGCGTGATGCTGGATGACCTGTGGGCAGGGCTTTTCGCAGGGGTCACCACAGTAATCCTGGCCGCTGCCTATCATTTGCCGCTGATCTTACTGAAATGACCCCCGCCCAGATCCTGCAAGCCGCCCGCCGTCAGGGCCTGATGATCGCCACCGCCGAAAGCTGCACCGGCGGCATGGTGGCTGCTGCCCTGACCGACGTGCCGGGCTCGTCGGACGTGTTCGAGCGCGGCTTTGTTAGCTATTCCAACGCCGCCAAAGTTGCGATGCTGGGTGTTTTGCAGACGACGCTGGAGGCTCACGGCGCCGTGTCAGAGCAGGTCGCGCGTGAGATGGCCGATGGCGCTTTGGCGCATTCCCTCGCTGATCTGGCCGTCGCCGTCACTGGCATCGCGGGACCGGGCGGGTCGGAGTTCAAGCCAGAGGGAAGGGTCTGCTTTGGTCTTGCCCGCTATGGCCAAAAGGCGGTGGTGGAGACTATCGAGTTCGGCGCACTGGGCCGTGCCAAAGTGCGTTTGGCCGCGCGTGACCATGCATTGGCGCTGTTGGCGCGGGCTTTGGGCTGAGCAAGATTGCGCCGCCGTTCGAGCATATCCGCCGCCCGATAGCGCAAAACTCAAACAGTCGGCAAACTGT
>JANXPK010000465.1 GCA_025357355.1 Rhodobacterales bacterium | reverse complement strand
CGACGCCAAGGTCAAGGTCGCAGCCGATATCGTACGGGTGGGCATCCCGCTGGCGCAAGTGCTCAAGGCGGTGGAGTCTGCGCGCAAGATGCGGGTGGTCATTCTGGACAGCTGCCGCAACAACCCCTTTGTCGGCGTGGCCGGCTTTGACAAACTCGCCGACACCAGCGTTACAGGCAACACCGCCGACCCCAACGCCCCGCCCGCGGGTCTGGCCCCGGTCAATCCCGATCTTGGCACGCTGGTCGCCTATGCCGCCAAGGCGGGCCAGGTGGCGCTGGATGGCACCGGGCAGGACAGCCCCTATGCCACCGCCCTGATCGACGCTTTCGGCCATCCCAATGTCGAGATCGGCCTGATGTTCCGTCAGGTCCGCGATCAGGTGCTCAAGGAAACCGGCAACCTGCAGGAACCCTACCAATACGGCTCGCTGTCGGGCACGCCGTTCTATCTGGCAGGCAATACCGAAGGCACCATCGACGTCGCCTCTACCGCCGACCCGGCACAGGCGTGGTCCGCGATCAAACCCGATCAGGAACAACAGATGCGCGCCCTCGCCGACAGTGGCGATACGCGGCAGATGTTCGGTCTGGCCCGCATCCACCTCAACCCCGCCGATCCCCGCTACAATCTGGCCGAGGGCGTCAAATACCTGACCCGCGCCGCCAATGCCGGGGCGGCTGAGTCACAGTACGAATTGGCCAAGCTTTATGAAAAGGGGCTCGGTGTCACCGCTGACCCTGCCAAGGCGCTGTCGCTTTATCAGGCCGCCGCTAAGCAGGGTCTGGCGGATGCGGTGAACGACCTTGGTTTTCTCTATTATCAAGGCGGCCTCGGGCTGACCCCCGACCCGGCCAAGGCGCTCGACTATTTCCGCCAGGCCGCCGATCTGCGCCAGCCCGAGGCGATGTTCAACTATGCCGGCCTGATCGACGAAGGCCAGGTTCCCGGCGCCGGTCCCGACGATGTCGCGAAATACCTCTATTCCGCGCTGCGTTCCGGCAGCGATCAGGTCCTGAACCAACTCACCACCCGCCCCGACATGTTCAAGGCCCCGGCCCGCAAGGCGCTACAGAAGATCCTCAGGGACCACAGTTTCTACACTGGTCCGCTTGATGGCAATTTTGGCAAGACCACCCAGGACGCCATCAAGAAGGCGTTCGGCCTGACCGGCTAGGGCGGGATGATCTTGGGTGGAACCAAACCCAATCCTCCTTTTTTGCCCGGAATCAAGCGCAGCGCCGGGCAATGCCCGACCGCCCCTCAGGGCGGGCATTCCCAACCGTCGTCACAGGGCTTGCCGGTTGGGGACCCTCACCATAAAGCTTTGACCGCAGCCGATTGATGCCCACCCGGCGGTCAGGCATTGCCCTCTGACATCTCTGGTTGAGAGAATGCAAGGCCGAACGCACAATGTGTCAGGCGATGTCCCGCAACTCCATTCAAAATCCCCTCGCTCGCGACCAACGCTCCCGCACTTGCCCGCACCCATATCGCCGCCGGTGATTCGCACGCTCATGGTTAACGCAAATTGCGGGCCGAAAACCTCGCGGCCCGTGTAGAGGCAAAGTAGGTGCAATGTAGGTACTTTGTAGGTCGTTCATCTTTCGTTAATCAGGCCGATTAACGCGGCGTTCTCAAGGGCTTGCAGTCACCGCGCCGGTGACCAAACCCAGCGGCCCGACCCCTCACGCCTTGCCCTTCGCACCGCGCGCCCACGACCAATGCTCCCACACCGCGACCTGCACCAATATCGCCGCCGCCGCCGCATTGGCCACCAGCAGCCCCGCCCACAGCCCGCCATAGGCCAGCACCGCAGTCAGACCCAGCCCCACCAGATGTGACAGCGGGAAATAGCGGCTCGACTGCCATTTGAAGAACCCGTTGCCCAACAGAAACAGCGCCAGCCCCCCCACCACCGACGCCAGTTCCGGCGGCGTCGCGGCGGCCATCGGGTTCAGGATGCCCCGCTGCGCCCCGACGGCCGCTACGATGATCCCGGCCACGATCGGGATATGCAGATAGGTATAGCCAACCCGCGCCAGATCTGCCGGATGTTCAGACTTTTCAATGTGATGCGTGGCCCGCCGATGGCCGATATGGAAATACACCCACCACATCGCCGTCGCCTGCACGAAGGACGCAAGGAACGCCAGCGTCGCCGCCAAGTGCCACTCCTGATTGGAAAAACTCGCCCCGGTGATCAGCAACGCCTCGCCCAGACAGATGATCACGAACAACGCGCAGCGCTCGGCGATATGGCCACCCTTGATGCGGTCGCCCGGCACTTCGCGCCGCGGAATGCCCGGCACCCAGAACCGGCTGATCGGGCCCAGATACTCGATCCCCAGCGCACAGCCCCACAGCCAGGCCCGGTCCGGCAACTCCACCCCGGCCCCGCTCAGCCAGAACGCCGCCGCAACCGCCGCCCAGATCATGATCCGCACATAGCCGCGCCGCAGCCCCGGGGTGTCGATCACCGCCCACATGAACGCGGTCCGCAGCAGCTGCATGCTGCAATAGGACGCCGCAAAGACCAGCCCCCGCGCATGAAACGCCTGCGGCAGCGCCATCGACAGAAATAACCCGGCCAGCATCAGCGCGAACAACAGCGCCCGCACCTTGGGCCGCTCTGGGTCCAGCCGGTTCAGCACCCAGGTCGTGTAGATCCAGCTCCACCACACCGCCAGAAACAGAAACGCCGTCTCCGCCGCCCCTTCGGGATCATAGTGCCCCCGCAGCAGCGCGCTCAACTGCGTGATGGCAAAGACAAAAACCAGGTCGAACAGCAGCTCGGCAAAGCCCACATGACTGTCGTCGCCGCGAAAGACCCGCCTCGCCATTGGCCTTTAGCCCATGCCGCCCGACAGATCGACCGCCATCACCAGCACATTCAGTGCCAGATAGATCAGCGCCAGCACCCACATCGCCGTCATGTCCAGCCGCAGGCTTGCCTCCTCGCGGTCGTGGTAGCGCAGGCGCAGCGACCAGATCGACACAAAGACCGAACAAAAGATGATGCCGACCGCCACCAGGTTGATCTGCTCGGCCAAGGTCACCGCCGTCGTTGGCGGCAGCGATCCGGTGATGACAAACGCGTTGGCCGAGGCCGCAAAGATCGACCCCACCCCCATGCCGAACCGCGCATCCAGATCGTCTGCCTTGATCAGACAGGCCAACAGGCCCAACAGCACCGCCAGCGCCGAAATCCAGAACAGCTTGAACAACGGGCCGTAAGAGGTGCGTGCCAGCGAGATCGGCACCGTGAAGCGCGAATACAGTCCGGCATCCTTGGCCGCCGACCGCAGGCCGTAATTGGTGGCATAGCTGTGCACAACCACAGTCGGCTTTTGCAAGGCGACCTTCCAGCCCGACACCCGCACCGCCGGGTCCAGCGCGATACCCTGATCCACGGTATAGCTCAACTGCGCGTTGTCCAGATCGGCATCCTCGATGTCGATCGTGATGACATGGTCATCCAGCGGATAGCGTCGCACATCGAAGTCATGAAAGATCGTCGCCTGCACCCGGACGGTGGCATAGTTTACCCCTTCGTCATCGACGACCTGGCTTTCCGACTTGGACGAGATCACGCCATTGGTCAGCTCAAAGGTCTGGTCCGGGCGGACGTCCGAACCCGTCCAGCGAAACCACAGCCACATATCGACATCGAATGAGCCGTTGATCGAGGAAACGTTGGAAAGCCGCAAGATATAGGCCCCGGCCTGCACATCGGTATGGCTGGTGATGGGGGCGGCTGCGGCAGACACCAGACCGTTTGTCGACGTCGCCGGGGCTGTCGCAGTCGTGGCCGCGGTGGTGTCCTGGGCCATTGCAGTCAGGGGCAACAGGGCCACCAGCACGGCAATCACAAAGCGTAGCAAATAGGGCATGGGCCGAATTCCTGTGCGTTCGGGTGGGTTCGCCCTGACAGTCTTGTGGGCATTGTCCCACAATTTCAACCTCTTTCCGTCAGCCCGACCGCAACAGCACCTTGGCGCCGTCCAGAACCGCCGCCACTTGCTGAAATGCCAGTGCGTCACTGGCCGAACTGTCGGCCGACCGCAGCAGCGTCAACTGGGTATCCTGCACCACCGCCAGCGCTGCCTTGTTGGCAACGCCCTGCTTTGCCGGATCGACCGGCAGGATCGGGCGGGTCGAGGTGATCGTCTCGGCGCCCGTCGCGTGCAGGACCACAGCGGCCATAGTGGGGGACTGGTACTTGCGCGCGACCGCCCCCAGACTTTGCGACGCCGCCATCAGTGCCGTGCGCATTTCCGGCAACCCGCCATAGGGGTCCATCGCCCGGCCCGCCGCCGCAAAACGCTCTGCCAGACAATCGACCCGGTATGCGGCCTTGGCCTGCTGGCAGAAGCCGATGTAAAGCCGCAGTCGCGCAACCATCGCGTCCGCTTGACCCGCATCGATCAACACCACCGGCGGTCTGAAGACCGGATGCGCAGCTGGCATTCTCGGCCCGGCTGGCGCGACCCCGGCTGTCGGCAGAACCAATAGTGCCGCAAGGCCCAGACTGGCGGTATGACAGGACAGGGGCATGACCACCTCGTCAGACAGTTGCACGGGGCATTTGCCGATCAGCCTATCCCAAATCTGGCCCAAGACAAACCCGCACTACCCATGCGAAAGGGGTCGAAACAAGTGCTAATTTCGGGTTAACAAAAAAAGTCAACCAATTGATCCATAATGCTTTTAGCACCGGTCCGAGGTTCGGACCACCCTAGAAGAATGCCTGCAATCCCGTGATCGCCCGCCCCAGGATCAGGGCGTGGACATCATGGGTGCCCTCATAAGTGTTTACCGTCTCCAGGTTCACCATGTGGCGCATGATCTGATAATCCTCTTGAATCCCGTTGCCGCCATGCATGTCACGAGCCCAGCGTGCAACCTCCAGCGCCTTGCAGCAATTGTTCCGCTTGACCAAAGAAATCATCTCCGGCGCCGCATTCGCCGCGTCCATCAACCGACCCACTCGCAGGCTGGCCTGCAAGCCCAGCGAAATCTCGGTCATCATGTTGGCCAGCTTCAACTGAAAAAGCTGCGTCTGCGCCAGGGGTCGCCCGAACTGCTTGCGGTCCAGCCCATAGGCCCGCGCGGCAGCCATGCAGAACTCCGCCGCCCCCAGCACCCCCCAGGAAATCCCGTACCGCGCCCGGTTCAGACAGCCAAACGGCCCCTTCAATCCCTCGACATGCGGCAACAAGGCCTCGTCCCCGACCTCGACATCCTTCAGCACAATCTCCCCGGTGATCGAGGCGCGCAGGCTCAGCTTGCCTCCAATCTTTGGCGCGCTGAGGCCCTTGGTCCCCTTCTCCAGCACAAACCCCTTGATCTTGCCGCCATGCGCCTCGGACTTGGCCCAGACCACGAACACGTCCGCGATCGGCGCGTTCGAAATCCACATCTTGGCCCCATTCAGCACGTAGCCCGATGCGGTCTTTTTCGCCGTGGTTGTCATGCCGCCCGGGTCCGATCCCGCATCCGGCTCGGTCAGACCAAAGCAGCCAATCCACTCCCCCGACGCCAGTTTCGGCAAATATCGCACCCGCTGCGCCTCGGTCCCATAGGCGTAGATCGGATACATCACCAGGCTGGACTGCACGGACATCATCGAGCGGTAGCCGCTGTCGACCCGCTCAACTTCCCGCGCAATCAAGCCGTAGGCCACATAAGACGCGCCCAACCCGCCATATTCCTCCGGGATCGTGGTGCCCAAAAGCCCCATCTCCCCCATCTCGCGAAAGATCGCCGGGTCAGTGCTTTCCTCGCGGAACGCCTTGATGATCCTCGGCTGCAATTTCGTCTGCGCGTAGTCCCGCGCCCCGTCACGCAGCATCCGTTCCTCTTCGCTCAGCTGATCGTCCAGCCGGAACGGGTCTTCCCAGTCAAACCGCCCCAGATCCGGCGCATCCTTGGGCTTCAATTTCGGCTTGTCCATCATCCCCTCCGCACCAACGCATGGCTTGCCCGTCCTATTGCACATGGGCGGGCAAAAACCAATCGAAACCAAATCGCCTTTTGCTGAGGAAATCTCATATGCTGCCCCGTCGCTACCTGCCCTCGCTGCCCTCTCTTCTCGCGCTCGAGGCCGTCGACCGCCTCGGCAACGTCTCGGCTGCCGCCGCCGAACTGAACCTCACCCAAGGCGCCATCTCGCGGCAGTTGCAGATCATGGCCGACCAGTTGGGCGTCTCGCTCACCTCTCGCGACCACGGCCGCCTTTCTCTCACCCCAGCCGCCAAAGACTATGTGACAGAGGTACGCCGCGCCCTGACCTCGCTGTCTCAAGCCTCGCTGACGTTACGGGCCAACCCGACCGGCGGTGCCCTGAACCTCGCCATCCTGCCCGCCTTCGGCATGCACTGGCTCGCCCCCCGCCTTGCGGACTTCGCCCGCAAACACCCCGAGGTCACCATCAACTTGTCGACCCGCCTGAAACCCTTCGACTTTGCCGCCGCGAATTTCGACGCTGCCATCCATTATG
>JANXPK010000463.1 GCA_025357355.1 Rhodobacterales bacterium | reverse complement strand
CTCTTCCCCGATAGGCCAAAGCCTGTCGGGGACGCACCCGACCGCCCCCCCGGGCGGGCGCGTTCCGCTCCCACCCGCGGTCGTGCGCCTCCCCTTCGTCACCCTCGCACCCAGCCCAATCCCACTTGCCTTGCGCGTGCGCGCCGCGGCAATCGGACCGGTGAAGGCTCCCCCGGAGCCTTCATCAGACGGTCCTATGAAACCGGTGGCGAAAGCAGCAATCATGATGTTTCCATCTGGATAAGTCGTGGCCTAAAGCACGATGATCCCGGCATGTTTGGCCTTCTCTTCCGGCTCGACATGGATGGTAACCACGCAGCCCTCGATCAGCTTTTTCAGCGCAGCCTCGACCCGGTCGCACATCTCATGCGCAGCCGAAACGGTGATGGCACCGGGGACCACCATGTGAAACTCGATGAAGGTGGCGGCCCCGGCGGTGCGGGTGCGCAGGTCATGCGCCTCGACTGCCCCCACGGCCTGCACGGCGATGACCTGACGGACCTGTTCGAGCACCGCCTCGGACAGGCTTTCGTCCAGAAGCCCGCTCATCGAGTCCTGCATGACCCGCCAGCCGCCCCACAGGATATAGGCCGCAACCGCCCCGGCCATCGCCGGGTCAAGCCAGGCCCAGCCGCTTTCGATGGCGACCAGCACCCCCAGCGTGACCACGACCGACGAGAACACGTCGAGCAGAAGGTGGCGTCCGTCGGCCACCAGCGCGGGCGAGCGGTGCTGGCGGCCCTGATGGATCAAGACCCAGCACCACACCCCGTTGAAGACCGACGCCACCCCGTTGACCACCAGCCCCCACAGCGGCGTGACCAAGGGATGCGCGGCAAGCAGCCCGACATAGGCCTGATGCAGGATCACGATCGCGGCAAGGATGATCATCACGCCTTCAAGAATGGCGCTGAACAGTTCCGCCTTGTGATGGCCGTAGGGATGGTTGTGATCCGCAGGCAGCGCCGCCACCTGAATCGCTATCAATGCCGCCAATGCCGTGGCCACATTCACGATGCTTTCCAGCGCATCGGACAGAAGGGCGATCGACCCGGTCATCCACCACGCCAGCAGTTTCAGCCCCAGAACCAACAGCCCTACAAGAATGCTGCCGATCCCCAGTTTGATCACCTGCGACATCGGCGGCCCCTCAAGCGGTGGTGATCTGTGGCCTAACAAAGCCGGGCCGCCGGTGCAACCCGGCAGTTTTTCCTTGAAAACCCGGGCTGACAGGCGCATATGCCCGGCCAAGCCTGCGTTTTAGCGCGGGCCAACCCCTATTGGAGAGACCATGGCCAAGGAAGATATCCTCGAATTCCCCGGTGTCGTGAAGGAACTCCTGCCGAACGCGACATTCAAGGTTGAACTCGACAATGGCCATGAATTGATTGCGGTGATGGCGGGCAAGATGCGCAAGAACCGCATCCGGGTATTGGCAGGCGACAAGGTGCAGGTCGAGATGACGCCCTACGATCTGTCGAAGGGTCGCATCAACTACCGCTTCAAGTAAGTGGATCAAGTGTGTCCCGAAAAGTGGGAGCCGGTTTTCGGAATAAGACGCGCGGAAGCATATGATGAAGTTCATTCTGGGATCGGGCAGCCCGCGACGGCTTGAATTGCTGGCGCAACTGGGCATCGTACCCGATGCCATCCTGCCCCCCGACATCAATGAAGACCCACGGAAGGCCGAACTGCCCCGCCCCTATTGCGAGCGGCTGGCGCGGGAAAAGGCCCTTGCCGTGCAGGCGGGGCCGGATGACATCGTGCTGACGGCGGATACCACGGTGGCGCTGGGCCGCCGCATTCTTGGCAAGCCGTGCGATGCGGGCGAGGCGGCGGCGTTTCTGACCGCACTGGGCGGGCGGCGGCATCAGGTGATCACCGCAGTTGCGGTCCGGCGCGGCGAGCGGCTGTGGACGCGGACGAGCGTGTCGGCGGTCAAGATGAAGCGGCTTTCAGACGTCGAATTGAACGCCTATCTGGCGGGCGGCGAATGGCAGGGCAAGGCGGGCGGCTACGCCATTCAGGGTGCCGCGGGCGCGTTCATCCCGTGGATTTCCGGCTCGTTCACCGGTATTGTCGGCCTGCCCCTCGCGGAAACCGCCGCGCTGCTGACGGC
>JANXPK010000462.1 GCA_025357355.1 Rhodobacterales bacterium | reverse complement strand
CGATGTCGATTTCGGCAGCGCCACGACCAGCGGCAATTTCATGGCCGACGGCAGGTTGCAGAACTGAGGTCACGGTGCACTCGCCGGGGTGTAGGGGGCCAGGACTTCTTCAAAGCGGGTCTGGCTTTGGTAATAGCCCTGGTTGACGGCTTGGGTATCGGTGCTGAGTCCTTTCTGGCCCTTCTTGCGCAAGTAGCTGCGTTCGATCAGAAAATGCACAGTGCCGTCCTTGGACGTGGTGGTGCATAGTTCGTGAATGAACTGATCACCGACCGGCAGTTCACCGTCCTTGGGCGGGATATCGGCGCAGGTCAAACCCAGGTCGTTGTAACGCGCCTTCAGGTTGACGCCCATGGTCACGGCAGTGCGCCTGACTGTGTCGTGGGCCCGGTCATCGGTGACAATGCGGATGCCCTGAACCACACCGGCATTGTCGACCAGAACCGAGGGCACGATCGGATGAGCAAAGGCCGAGGTGCCGCCTTGCAGGAATTTGTATTCCAGCTCCAGCGCGCGGGCGATGTAATCCTGTTCGTCATCATAGGTGAAGCTGACCTCGTGCAGGCCCGAAGGTTCGGGTGGGCACTGGGCAAAGTCGGCAAACGTTGTCAGTGGCGCCGCCGCCGGGCCGCCATTGGTGCCGCAGTCAATCAAGCTGACCTTGGCCGCTGGTATCTGCGTCACCGGTTGGCCCAGTTTGACATCCCAGATCGAGAACACTGGCACCAGATCGGCCTGGGCAACCGCGCCGGTCGGCTGCAGGCTCAGGATACACAGGATGATCGCTGCCCCGGCGCCGCGCACGTCTAGTTTGACTTCAGATAGGCGCAAGCCGTGTCGGCATGAGCGTCGAAATAGGCTGCGCATTCTTCGTAATTGGGTTTGCCTTTGCCGATGACAGCCGATTGCAGATAGGCGACCACGTTCATGATGTCCTGCGTGCGCATCGTGTTGCCCGTGACGGGCTTGGAGTCCGCGTCATAGTCGGACATCAACATGCCGAAGCATCGACCGTCCTTGTAAGAGGCGCCGTCATGGAAGGGCATCTCGGTGCCGGGAATGCCGCAGCGGATAACGTCGAACAGGCCCTGCGCATCAAGCTTGGTTTCGCGCAGATTGGCAGCGGCGGCGTGCGAAAGCGGATTGCGCCCGCTTTGACCGTCGCCCGCCCAGCCATGGCAATTCACGCAATAACCAACTCTCTGGAAAACGATCTTTCCGCGTTTCGGATCGCCGACCAATGCAGTGGGGTCGGTGGTATCTTGCGCCCTGACAAAGGTCGAAAACAGAACGGCCACACCAACCAAGACGGGCAGGATCATAGAAAGAAGGCCGGGCAGTGCCATGAAATTCCTCATCATTCTTCAGGCTCAGGTAAGAAAGTGCCGGGCAGTCGAGACTGCCCGGCACCAGAGGTTTCACCATCAGTCGACAGTGAAGACCCAGATCATGTTGGCAGGCTGCTTGATCTTCAACTCCGGACGATCGAAGGCTGCAACACCGATGCCGCCACCAGCGATGGCGATATATTCCTTGCCACCGACCGAGTAGGTGATCGGAGGTGCCTGGAACGGAGTGCCGACGTTCATCGTCCACACGGGGGCCAGGGTCTTGCCGTCATAGGCGCCGAAGGTGCCGTCAAGTGCGCCGGACCACACCAGATCCTTGGTCACAAGAACGCCCGAGTACATCGGGAACGGAGTGCCCTGTTTGGCGATCTGCTTGGAAGTCGAAACGTCGATTGACGTGATCGAGCCCTTCTGTTCGCCGCTGGAGACGCCAGCGCCGCCGATGAAGATCGCGCCGGGCTTGACGTCGGCCGGAGCCACGGTCTTGACCGACAGATCGGAACAACCTTCGATCCCTGCGCCATAGGCAACATTGGTCACCGGGTTATAGGCGGTCGGGAAGAAGTTCACACCACCCTGGATGTTCGGGCAGGTCGTGGCCTTCGCACCTGCACGGGTGATCGTCCCGGCTGCGTAGGTTTGCAGCGACTTGGTGGGATCATATTCCATCGGCTGGCCCGTCTTGGGGTCGATGCCTTTGGTCCAGTTCAGCTTGGACACATATGTGCCCGAGGAGATGTACTGGCCGTTGGTACGGTCAAGCGTGTAGAAGATGCCGTTCCGGCCAAAGTGCGCCAGAACCTTGCGATCCTTGCCGTCGATCTTTTCGTTGACCAGCAGTTGCACGCCGACTTCGTCATAGTCCATGTA
>JANXPK010000455.1 GCA_025357355.1 Rhodobacterales bacterium | reverse complement strand
AACTCATGGCTGAAGCGCCTGAGGTTCCAGGGCATCCAGTTCGCCATTGGTTCACGTTGCATTCTTGCCCGCGCATCTGGATGAGGCCGGGGCGCTCGGTGTTGAGGTGTCGTTGGCGTGATGGATTGTCACGGATGATCGGCTGACTGACAGCTGACGTCAAGGCATTGAGAACGCGGCGTTAATTGGCCTGATTAACCGAAGATGAACGACCTACAAACCACCTACATTCCGCCTACAATGCCTCTACACCCGATGCGAGGTTTTCGGCTCCGACCTTGCGTTAACCATGAACCTGCGAATCGGGGGCGTGTGCCCGACAAGGATCGGACAGGTTGAGTGACTGTTGGCCTGGCCTGTGGTTCTAATGAGACCGTAATTTGCTTTAGCGTGCGCGGTTGCCGATGCGCGGCGTCCCGGAAAATCGCGCCAGATGGCGGGTGATCCAGTCCATGGTTTCATCGACCGGCATCGGTCTGGCGATGCCAAAGCCCTGCACGTGGCCGCACCCCAATTGTGCCAGCATGGCATGTTCGCCGGGGGTTTCGACCCCTTCTGCGATGGTCTGCATCCCCAACTGTTCGGCCATCGACAGGATCGCCGACACGATTTTCTGCTGTTCGCGGTCCTCATCAACTCGGGTCACGAAGGATCGGTCGATCTTGATGCGGCGCACCGCAAACCGGCGCAGTGAGGTGATCGAGGCGTGGCCGGTGCCGAAGTCGTCCAGATCGACGCCGCAGCCCATTTGCCAAATCGCTGCGATGTTGGACACGATCACGTCGTTGTCGGCCTCTGCCACCACGGTCTCCAGAATTTCGACGGTCAGACGTTCGGGGCTCAGGTCGAACCGGTCAAGCTCCCACTTGAGTTTGCTGGCCAGCCCCGGATTGCGCAACTCTGATTTCGAGAAATTCACTGATACCGCCGCGACCTTGTGACCGGCCTTGTCCCACCGGCTGAGCGCCAGAAGGGCGTTGTACACCATCACTTCGCCCAGACGGCCGCTAAGGCCGCAATCCTCGATGGCCGACAGAAACTCGACCGGTGGGATCTGGCCGCGTTCAGGGTGGTACCAGCGGGCCAACGCTTCAAACCCGCTGATGGCGCCGGTGTCGGTAGAAAGCTGGGGTTGGAAATGGGCACGGATCTGGCCGTCATCCAGCGCCGCCTCCAGTTCCCGGCGCAGCATATCGCGATCAGCCCGGGTGCGGGTCATGTCCGGCGCAAAGGCGCGGATGGCACCGGGGCCGTTACGCAACGCCTCGTCCCCGGCGACCTGTGCCGCATCCAGCAGTGCCGCGCCATTTTGGGCTGTGGCCCGATCGCCCAGACAAAACCCGATCGATGCCGTCACATAGATGCGCGCGCCATTCAGGCTGATGGGCGAAGACAGGGCCGATTGCAATCGGACGCAAAGCTGAATCGCACTTTCAAGGTCAAGCCTGCGGATCTGGCCGAGGGCGACCGCAAAGCCGCCACCTTCCAGCCGCGCCAACGTGTCGCCGGTTCGCAAACTTGCACACAGCCGTTCGGCACAGCGCGCAAGAATCTCGGTCTGTGCGGCGCGGCCATGACGGTCCAAAAGACCGGAGGCGTCGTCGAACTGTACGACAAAGCAGGCGGTGGTCATGCCGGTGACCGGGCTTTCGCGTAGAATAGTGTCCATCATCGTCACGACCTGCGGCCGCAGGGCCAGTCCGGTAAGTGCATCTGCAACGACGGCGCCAGCCCCGCCGGGCAAACGAAAGGCCCCGCCCAGCGCGAAGAACAGCGGTGTTCCCAAGGCCGCCAGGATCAGCATCCGCTCGCCGCCCAGCCAATAGGCCGCCAAGGTCAGCGCGGGAATGAAGATCATCAGTTCGGGTCGCCTGAACTGCGCGACGAGCCAGTGCAGACCCTGAATTGCGCGTGTCCGGTTGACGATGGCCATGCCCGATGCTCCCCAAATTGGCGGCAACAAATGGTTTCATTCGTTGAAACCCTAGGGTTGTATGCTCACCCGGTGGTTAATCCTGCAGCAGAGACTGCTTAGAATTCTTCGCTTTTGGACCAATTGGCAAAGCGGAGGCCGACCTTACCGGGTCGGGCGTATCAGGTTCTTGAAGTCGAAAAGATCCGGATCTGCCAGATGAGACGGGCGCACAGAAGTCAGAGCGCGGAACACGATATTGCGGCGGCCGGGGCTTTGAACCTCCCATTCATCGAGAAGCTTCTTGATCTGAGCCCGTTGCAACCCTTCCTGACTGCCGCAAAGATCGCAGGGGATGATGGGGTAGTTCATTGCGGTAGCGAAGGCCGCGCAGTCGGCTTCCGCGACCAGGGCGAGAGGCCTGTACAGCAGAAGGTCGCCATCCTCGTTCACCAGCTTTGGCGGCATCGCGGCAAGGCGGCCACCGTGAAAAAGGTTGAGAAAGAACGTCTCCAGAATGTCGTCGCGGTGGTGGCCCAGAACGACGGCCGAACACCCTTCTTCGCGGGCAATCCGATAGAGATTGCCGCGCCGCAGCCGCGAGCAGAGGCTGCACATCGTGCCGCCCGGCGCAATCTTGGAGGTGACGATCGAATAGGTGTCCCGATACTCGATCCGGTGGGGCACACCCATGCGGGTCAGGAACGCAGGCAAGACGGAGGCGGGGAAACCCGGCTGACCCTGATCGAGGTTGCAGGCCAAAAGGTCCACCGGCAACAGGCCGCGCCATTTCAGTTCGTGAAGGATTGCCAGCAGCGTATAGCTGTCTTTCCCGCCCGACAGGCATACCAGCCACCGCGCCCCCCGTTCAATCATGCCGTAGGCTTCGGTCGCCTCGCGGACCTGGCTTACCAGTCGCTTTCTGAGTTTGCGGAACTCAGGCGTAGTGGGGGCGCCCTGGAACAGGGGGTGGATGACCGCGTCTTCGTCGTCAAGCATGGGCGTTTCCAGAGTGGTTTGGGTTTG
>JANXPK010000215.1 GCA_025357355.1 Rhodobacterales bacterium | reverse complement strand
CTTCGACACTTTTCCGCCGGCTATGCAAGACAAGCTGCGCAAGCTGACCTGACACCGTTCACACCACCCGCTCGACCATCATCCGCTTGATCTCGGCAATCGCCTTGGCTGGGTTCAGGCCCTTTGGACAGGTCTTGGTGCAGTTCATGATGGTGTGGCAGCGATACAACTTGAACGGGTCCTCCAGCGCATCCAGCCGCTCCCCCGTCGCCTCATCCCGCGAATCCACGATCCAGCGATAGGCGTGCAGCAAGGCAGCCGGTCCCAGATACTTGTCGCTGTTCCACCAATAGGACGGACACGACGTGCTGCACGAGGCGCACATGACGCATTCGTAAAGCCCATCCAGTTTCGAGCGGTCCTCGATCGACTGGCGCCACTCCTTGGCAGGTCGGCTGGTTTTCGTCTCCAGCCAGGGCATGATCGCGGCGTGCTGGGCGTAGAAATGGGTCAGGTCGGGGACCAGATCCTTGACCACCGGCAGGTGCGGCAAGGGGTAGATCTTCATGTCGCCTTTCACCTCATCCAGCCCATAGATGCAGGCCAGCGTGTTGATCCCGCCGATGTTCATTGCGCAAGAGCCGCAAATCCCCTCACGGCAAGAACGGCGAAAGGTCAGCGTCGGGTCGATCTCGTTCTTGATCTTGATCAGCGCGTCCAGAACCATCGGGCCGCATTTGTCCATATCCAGGAAATACGTATCCACCCGCGGGTTTTCGGCATCATCAGGGTTCCAGCGATAGATCAGGAACTTGCGCACATTCGCAGCCGATGGGCGCGGCCAGGTCTTGCCAGTGCGGACCTTGGAATTCTTGGGCAGGGTGAACTGAACCATGATGACTTTCCTCCTGCCTTGTCCCTACGGCAGACATGCAACTGTGACGGCTATGGTGAGCGGTCCTGCCCGCCCAAGTCCTGCAGCCACCCTAGCCCACCCGTCTGCCAACGCCAAGCCCGCAGCAAGAACCCGGCGCGCCGGTCAAAGTGCCGAAACGTAAGCGGATTCCGCAACCAGCGGAAAATCCCGCACGAACCGTTCCACCCCGTAATCCGCCATGCTCACCGGGCTCCATTCCGCAACGATTTCGGCCAAATTGCGGTGCAACACGTCATTCAAGGGGTCCAGACCCGTGACGGCCAACAGCCCGGTCGGGGCGCAATCCAGCACGCTCAACATCAGATCGGGGCGGTGTTGGCGCAGGATCGGCAGTATCTTCCAGACATCACCGGTCCAGTGCCGCGTCCGCGCCTTATCCCACTCCCGTGCGGCCATCAGGTGATTGGCCGGAACGCAATCATGAATGGTGATGCAGCCGCCGGGGCTCGCGGCCCGCTCGGTATTCACGAAGTCGCGCAATAGAAACTCGAACAGGTGCATACCGTCCAGAAATGCCAGATCAATGGCGATGGCATTGCGCGACAGATATCCGGTTGCAAAGAAATCGTCGCTGGTTGCGGCGAACATATGCAATTCGGGCAGGGCCTTGAACAAGTCCAACGCAATCTTGAACTCCGGGTCAATGGCTATCGACCGCCCGCGCGCCTGCGCCAGACTCATGCCCCGATGGGTGCCAATTTCCAGATACCAGCCCGGCTTCAATCTTTCATGCAAGTCGGCCAAAGTGGCCAGATAATTGCGCCCTTCCGGCCGCCGGAATCCGGGATCAAGTTCCACTTGCGGCGATTTCAATGGCTGGGGTTTCATTTGGCGCATACGAACCTTTTGCGACCTCTCTGTCTGGGGATCTACCGCCATATTCTGGCTTGCGTCCCCGATGTAACAGACAGCCGCCGTGACGCAAGCGAGGGCGTGCAAATCCCCTTGGTCCGGAAAAAATCCGGCGGCTGAGGCGACCCTTGCCACCGATTCGCAGGTTCATGGTTAACGCAAATCATGGGCCGGAAATCTTGCCCAAGGTGTAGAGGCAATGTAGGCGCAATGTAGGTGATTTGTAGGTCGTTCATCTATCATTAATCAGGCCAATTAACGCGGCGTTCTCAAGGGCTTGGCGCAGAGGCGGGGGGATACAATTGAGCAGAATGCGCAGGGCACTTTCACAACGGCAACGCCCAGCCCATCGCGGCGATCGTAGCCCGGTATTCCAACAACCGCCGCGGGTTCGGTGGCTGAAAGCTGATCCAGTCGGTGATGTCTCGCAGCGCGGCGCGGGCAAAGTCGTCATCGTGCCACAAACGCGCCAGATCGACGGCAAACCCCGCGAAGGTCCGCTGCAATTTGTCGACATCATAAAGACTTAGCGCCGGATTGGGCCGCTTGGCGCCGCTTTTCCAATAGGCCATCAGCATCTCGTTACCCACGCCATGATAGCTCAGACTGCGACAGCGCGGTGTCAGACCGGCTTCGGCCAACCGCTTGTCCGGCCTGCGCCGCAGCACCGCGATGTCCTGCTTGAGCCGACCCAGCAATTGGCGACCATGCATCGCCGAGCCTTCCGCGAATATGATCCGTTCGGCCCCGGCATAGGCCGCAAGCTGGTCGCGCAGCGCGGCGTCGGCGGGGTCCAGGACCGCTACCCCTAGACGCTCCAGCAGGCCCACCACATAGCCCTCGCCCGCATGCGCCCCGCCGCCCTGTTGCGGCAAGCCCACGCGCGACACATAAAGCAGCGGTGCGGGAACCGGGGTCAGGTCACGCGCCCAATGCTCGACAAGATCCAGATACGCGCCGCATGGCCCGTTCTGCGGCAAGCTTTCGGCCTGCTCGCCGACCCTGAGACAGCGGACCCGAAGTGGCTCAGTCACCAGGCGCACCTGATCAGTCCTTAACCCAATCAGGTCAAAGACTTGCCACACCCAAGCTCCCAACCCCTCGCGGGTCATGCCGGGATCGACGGTGAACAGGTAGACGTCATCCGGCCGCTCACGCAGAGCAGCGGGCAGGCGCGGCAGATGGTCGGCTATGAAATGACCGAAGTGGCTGTCCAGAAACCCACCCCAGACCGCATCTTCCATCAGCAGCGTGGCGTTGTCCGTCCAGGCGGGTGCCCGATCCTGCGGGCTGCCACCCCGACAATGGCGGACGGTGGTCTGCCTGTCAAAATCGGGCCAGATCGGGCCACCAAGTGCCACATGTTGATGAACCGCTGTCACCGGCACCACCGGTATCTCGCGAAAGACCTTCAACGCGGGCCAGTTGCTCACGCCAAGATCACCCGGGAACTTGCGACAAGGACGAGAACGGCCGTGACGGATACAGCCCCGAACGCTGGAAGACGCAATTGGAATAAACCTGATCGGGGTCCTGCCCGGTCACAAAATCGCTCGAAATCCCGATCTCCACGCTGGCCCCAAGATGGCCTTGCGAATCCGCCGCCACGCTGATCGACCCACGGGGATGCTGCGCCAGCCGGGCCTGATCGGCACATTGCCCTTCAGCAATTTCCAGCGGAACCGGCGCGCACGAGGCCAATGCCCACCCGGCCAAGGCCAGCAAAACCATCTGTTTCATCCGCTCCTCATTTCATCCCTTTCGACGCTGCGGGGATTGCCCCAAATGCTGCTGAGGCGTCGCGAACGGCGATATCATCCTGACAAAAGCACAATTGGGGGCATCGTACAAACTTCCTCCCCCGGATCCCGACGTCATTCGGGAACGCGGCTCATCTCAACCCTTTGGCAACCGATGCGCCAACCCTTCCTCCTTGAAGGTCGCCGCGCCGTCAGCCAACGTGGAGGCGATGTCCACGGCCGGTCGCATCTTGG
>JANXPK010000438.1 GCA_025357355.1 Rhodobacterales bacterium | reverse complement strand
CGGGGGCTGGCCCCCGGTTCTTTCAACTGTCCTGCACGATCAGAATGGCCCGCGCTGCCCCGCCGTCGGCATGGATCTCGTGGTGCCGGTCGGCGGGATAGCGCGCAGTGTCGCCGGGACCGAGCGCACTTTCTTCGTCACCCGAGACCACGCGCAGATGCCCGGCGATCACGGTCAGGCTTTCGCGGCAGCCGGAGGAATGCGGGTCCGACAGCAACTCTCCCACCGGCCCGAAACTGAGGTCATAGACCTCATGTTCCCCAACTGCCTCGGCGGGTGACAGGATGCGGATCACCAGATCGCGGCCGCGACCACCGATGATGGGGGCGGCCTCGGCCCGCACCACCTGGATGCCGGGGGCCGGGCGCCCCTCCAGCAGCCCCGCGAAATCGACCTGCAGAGCCTGGGTCAGGTTCCACAGGGTCGCGACCGTTGGCGACGATTCGCCGCGTTCGATCTGGCTGACCATCGAGCGGCTGACGCCCGACAGCTTGGCGACGGCGTCCAGCGACAGGCCACGCGCCTTGCGCGCCTCGCGCAGGTTGGCGGCCAGCCGGTCATGGATCTGGGAACGCGGGTTCATGCCTGCCACTAAAGGCTGCGCGCCTCGCGGCGTCAACTCTCAGGTGCCGCAATAGGTGACGTAAGGCGCCAGACCCATGGGCGGCGGCAGCACAAAACCTTCGCGTCCCGCTTCCGGCCCGAAGGGATCGCGCACCGCCGCCAACAGGGCCTCAAACGGCGCCATGTCGCCGGCGGTCGCGGCATCAAGCGCCGCTTCGACCTGGTGGTTGCGCGGGATCACGGCGGGGTTCGCCGTTGCAAGCCGCCCCTCCCAATCAGGCCCGACACGGTCGAGCCAGCGATCCCGCCAATCGCCGAAACCGTCGAAGCCCCGACGAAAGGTCAGGGTCCAGTCGTGGCCCAAAAGGACAGGCAGAAGGTCGTCAATCAGCGCTTCGTCCCCTGCCGCTTGCCCCTCCAGTCCCAGCTTTGCGCGCATCACGTCGAGCCAGTCGCGCCGGTAAATCCCGGCGATGGCTTGCAGGCGTTCATTGGCCAAATCACCAGCGCGGGCCGCATCGGCATCGAAGAACGGCAGCAAAGCCTCGGCCAGACGGGCGAGGTTCCAGGCCAGGATCAGGGGTTGGTTGGCATAGGCATATCGCCCCTGCCGGTCGATGGAGGAGAACACGGTCCCGGGCGCATAGGCATCCATGAAGGCGCAGGGGCCATAGTCGATGGTCTCGCCCGACAGCGCCATGTTGTCGGTGTTCATCACGCCGTGGATGAAACCGAGCCCCATCCACTGCGCCACCAGCTTGGACTGCCGCGCGACCACGGCGTCAAAGAACGGCAGCGCGCCCGTCACCCCTGGATAATGGCGCGCGATGGTGTAGTCCAGCAGCGCCTTGACCTTGGCATCCTCCCCACGGGCGGCAAAGAATTCAAAGGTGCCGACCCGGATGTGACTGGCTGCGACCCGCGCCACCACGGCGCCGGGCAGGCGGCCCTGATCGCGCCAGATATCCTCACCCGTTGCCACCACGGCCAGACAACGGGTCGTCGGTACGCCAAGGGCGGCCATCGCCTCGGATATCAGGTATTCGCGCAGCATCGGGCCGACCGCTGCCCGCCCGTCGCCGCCGCGCGAAAACGGGGTCTTGCCGGAGCCTTTCAACTGCAGGTCCCAGCGTTGCCCGTCTGGCCCGAGAAATTCGCCCAGAAGATGCGCGCGCCCGTCGCCCAGTTGCGGGGAGAACCCGCCAAACTGGTGCCCGGCATAGGCAAGAGCGGCAGGTTCGGCCCCCGCTGGCAGCGCTGCCCCCGAAAACCACGCCGCCGCCTCGTCTTCGGTGATCTGCAATCCCAGATCGCGCGCCAGATCCCGATTGAACGCCAGAAGGCGCGGCGCAGGAGCCACAGAGGGATCCAGCCGCAGATAGGTGCCCGGCAGATCGCGCAGATAGGAATTGTCGAACTGAAAGGTCATGCTGCCTCCGTCCGGCAAATATGGGCCGTCTTGCCGGGTCCGGCAAGGTCAGGTGCGGGGTTCGTCCCTGACGTTCCGGGAACCAAATCAGATTTGGGACGTTTGTCGGGTGTGAACGCAACATTGGGTGCCGGTACGATTGCAAGATCGCGCCGGGCAGCAACGGGTTGCGACGGGAACCCTTTGAGTAAGGAGAAACGCGACATGAAGATGTTGGTTCTTGCGCTGGTCACGCTGTCGGCCTGTGACAGCCATTTCATCACCACGACATTCGGCCCCGACATCCCGACCACCGTTGCACCGGCAACGCCCGTGGCCGTTACCACGGACCGGGCCAATCAACTTGCCATCGGCAACATCTGTGCCGCCGTTTTCAGGACGCGCGGAACCCTGGAACACGAGGCCAGGATGGCAGAACTGCGCGGCCAGGCCGATTTCACCCCGGTCGAGTTCGACTTCATTGCCAAGGGCGAAGTGGCCATCGGCATGACCCAGCGGGCGGGCATCTGCGTGCTGGGCGGCAACGCCATGAAGGTGGCCTATGTCAAGAACACCACCACGCCCGGCCATTTTGTCGAGGAAATGACCTTCAAGGGCAATCCGCCCGTGACGCTGGTTACCGACAATTACGGGGTGACGGGCGAGTGCAACTGAGGCTGGCGATGGGCTGCCGGGGCGCCTGACGGGCCGCCGAAGTCCGGCGGTTCTGTCGTCTTGATGATTGGTCGGGGCGAGAAGATTCGAACTTCCGACCTACGGTACCCAAAACCGTCGCGCTACCAGACTGCGCTACGCCCCGACTGAAAAAGTCCCGACTGCCAGCGAACCGGCTGACGGCTTCCTACTGTGCTTTGCGCGGCTTGGAAAGCCGTCACCGCACCGCTGCCCGCTGCTATTTTGCCGGAAGAATTGGCCAGTGCTCAAGGGCTTTCGCAGGGCCAGACGGCGCCGCTTTGCGCAATGGCATCCGATCGCATCGCGGCGCCGGGCGCCAGACCCAGCCTTGCGGCCAGACCGCCGTTGATTTCCAGCACAAAGCTCACATCCGGCCCGCCGTCGATCGGGGTCTCGTCCATCGGAGCGGCATTGGAATGCACGGTCGTGACGCGGCCCGTGGCGTCGGCAAATATCATGTCGAGCGGGATCAGGGTGTTCTTCATCCAGAAATAGGCATGTTCGGGCTGTTGGTAGACAAAAAGCATTCCTGCCGAAGTCGCCATCTTGTCGCGCATCATCAGACCCTTTTCGCGCGCAGCCTCAGTTCCCGCCACTTCCGCGGTAAAGCGCATCAGGCTGCCCGTTGCGCTGCGCAATTCGACCGTGCCGGGGGTACATGCAGCGAAAGCCGTCTCGGCGCCCAGGCAATGGGCACCCAGCGTCAGAATCACCGTCGCACTGAACTTTCCCATGACACCACCTGCACCGCCATGCGACCTCGCTTGCCCTCGGAGATCCTGAGGCAGATCGCTTCACCGGCCTGCAGATCGGCAAAGCCCGACACGCGCAGCACCTCGACATGGATGAAGACATCTTCCGGGCGACCGAAGACATTGGCAAAGCCAAATCCCTTGTCCTTGTCAAACCACTTCACCCGGGCCGGTTCAAGCGGCAAGGCGGTCACGTCATCGGGAAGCGTGCTTTGATCCTCTTCGGACAGCAGCAACTGAGCCCCGGCCGGCGGCTGGATCTGCAACACCTCCAGCGCCTGCACCCCGCGCGCGGTCTGCTGGACCTTGACCGTGATCCCGGCGCCATCGGCAATCGAGCTTTGGCCAAAGTTGCGCAGCACATTGGCATGCAGCAGAATATCGCCGTCCGCCGCATCACTGACCACGAACCCAAACCCCTTGACGGGATCGAACCACTTGACACGCCCCTCAACGATCAGGGTCGGCTTGTCTTCGTCTGTCATGTCGAAAATTGCATTCCACT
>JANXPK010000434.1 GCA_025357355.1 Rhodobacterales bacterium | reverse complement strand
CGCGCTGATTGCGACGGCGGATCATATCAACCAGATCACGGACGCAGTGGACCGGGCGCTGATCAAGGTGTTCAACTGATTTCTGCGGAAGTACCGGGGGTTTCACACTCCCGGACCCCCGTGGGATATTTATGAAAAGATGACAATCAAGGGGTTGCGCCATGCTGATCCCGGCTGAGGCCTTTGTGTTGCCCCCGGCGGCGCGCGGGTCGTTGGAGCAGCGCATCCGGCAGATGGTGACCGAAGGGGTGCTGGCGGGGCGGTTTGCGGCGGGGCAGAAGATGCCGTCGTCGCGGGGGTTGGCGGCGCATCTGGGGGTGTCGCGGTTGACCGTGACGCTGGCTTATGCCGAATTGGTGGCGTCGGATTATCTGACGGCCAAGGGGCGGTCCGGGTACTACATTTCAGAGAATGCGCCACTGGCAAGCGAGTTGCCGGCGCGGGCGGCGCGGGCGGAAGCGGCTGATTTTGCACGGCTTTCGGGTTTACGATTTTCGGGGCGCGGCGGGGTGGAGCGCCCGGCGGACTGGGAGAGGTTCGAGTTTCCGTTCATTTACGGCCAGGCCGATGCGAGCCTGTTTGACCACCAGAACTGGCGGCTTTGTGCGGTTCGGGCTTTGGGGCGGCGGGATTTTGCGGCGATGACGTCGGATTATTATGAACGCGACGACCCGTTGCTGATCGACCATGTGCTGCGCCAGATACTGCCACGGCGGGGGATTGCAGCGCGGGAGGATGAGGTGCTGCTGACGCTTGGCGCGCAAAATGCGCTTTGGATTACAGCGACTTGCCTTTTGGGTGCGGGACGGCGGGCGGTGATGGAGAATCCGGGCTATCCGGGCTTGAGGGCGATCCTAGAGGCGTCGGGAACGCAGGTCTTGCCGGTGGATGTCGATGCCATGGGGTTGCCGCCCGAGGGGCTGCCGAAGGGCGTCGATGTGGTGTTCACGACCGCCAGCCATCAGTGCCCGACCAACGCGACCATGCCGTTGGAGCGTCGGTTGGCTTTGCTGCAAGCGGCGGAAAAGCACGGGTTTATTGTGGTTGAGGACGACTATGAATTCGAGATGTCGTTTCTGAGACCGGTGTCGCCGGCGCTCAAATCTTTGGATGCGGAGGGGCGGGTGGTTTATGCGGGCAGCTTTTCCAAGAGCGTGTTTCCGGGGATGCGGCTGGGCTATCTGGTTGGTCCGCCCAGCTTTATCCGGGAGGCACGGGCCTTGCGGCTGATGTCGTTGCGCCATCCGCCGGGGCATATTCAGCGCTCGATGGCCTATTTCCTGTCGCTTGGGCACTATGACGCGATGGTCAACCGGATGCGCGGGGCGTTCAAAAGGCGGCGTCAGGTGATGGCGGAAGCCATTGTTGCCAATGGCTTGACGGTCGCGGGGCAGGGCGGGTTTGGCGGGTCGAGCTATTGGATGCGGGCGGGGGTGGACACCGAGGTCTTGGCGGGAGAGTTGCGCCACGACGGGGTGTTGATCGAGCCGGGGCGGGCGTTTTTCGACCCGAGGCGGTGCGATGGCAACCACTATCGGCTGGGCTATGGCTCTATCGCGGCGACCAAGATACCCGAGGGGATAGCCCGGATCGCGGCGGCGGAGCGGCGGTTGGTTAACGGATAGTTGACGACCTACAATCCACCTACATTGCAGCTACAACGCCTCTACATTCCTGTCTTGGAAATCTGGACTTATGGCGGCGGGTGTGCTGGCCCTAAGAGGGTTGCGGCGCGGGGTCTAGAAGGGCGTACGTCCAAGGGAGAGCGACTATGAAGATGACCACCGAAGAGGCTTTCGTCAAAACCCTGCAGCTGCATGGGATCAGCCATGTGTTCGGCATCATCGGGTCGGCGTTCATGCCGATATCGGATTACTTTCCAAAGGCCGGGATCACGTTCTGGGACTGCGCCCATGAGGGCTCTGGCGGGATGATGGCGGACGGCTTCACCCGGGC
>JANXPK010000403.1 GCA_025357355.1 Rhodobacterales bacterium | reverse complement strand
CGACGCCAGCGGCATCCACGATCCCCATGCCGGCGCACTGACCACCCCGCGTTTCGCCCTTGCCCAAGCCGTCGGTGATAGTCTCGATAAATTGCACATGAAACTGCTGTTCGATCCGTCCGTCGGCCATTTGATTGTTCTCAAGGACGACAAAAGAGGTGCCGGTCGACTTGAAGGTCGACGTCGTTTCGGCGCCCGAGGCTGCTGGAGACAGAAAACCCGCCCCAGCCAGGAGCACCACGCAACTTCTGAAAAGGAATTTCGGCATTGGCATCGTTACCCCCATCTTGATGAGCGGTTGCGCACGTCCGGCGGTGCCAGACGGCCCGCGTCGGTCCATTTTGGACCGACAGTTCAACATACCATGATATCGAGCAACGGTATCTCAATGCCAGTCATTCAGGAATCCAAAGCCAGCGGCATCGGCCAAGGCAGCTGTGTTGCTATGGCAACTGGACCCTGCCCCGGTTCCGCCCGCAACGCCTCCTTCAGATTGGCAGGGAACGATCTGGCTTTCAGGGACGCGGCAGTTTGAGGCAGTATCGCTAAGGAGACCGGGCGTGTCTTGCGTCCCCCTGATCAACTCGCAGGCCGTCCCCAAGCCGTCCCTTTCAACCCGGATTCTGGACCCCGCATGACCCGTCTGACCTTCACCCTTCTCGCCATCGCCGCCCTCATCTTCACCGCCGCCGCCATCACCCTGATGCTCACCGCCCCCGACACCGCCGGTCCGCCCGCACTTCTCTGCGCCCTGATCGCCCTGACCTGCGTCCTGCGGATATGGACACTCTGGCGCCGCTAGAGCGAATTGATTCTTGATCGAACCAAACCCGTTCTTCTGTTTCTTGCCCGGTGACAAGCGTAGCGCCGGGCAATGCCCGACCGCCCCCTCGGGCGGGCATTCCGCTCCGTCGTCACGAAGCTTGCCGGTAGGAGGCCTCCACCATAAAGCTTTGACCGCAACCGCTGGATGCCCACCCGGCGGTCAGGCATTGCCCTCTGACAGCGCTGGTTGAAAGGATGCAAGGCCGCGCCGATTCTGCGTCAAGCAATATCGCGATTCCGTCCAGGGTCATTCCTCTCTGCGGACAATCCATGCCGCCAGGTCAATTTCCACAAATCAACCCCTTGTTTCCAAAGCATTTCCCAAATCGTCCAGACCCGCACACCGCCAAACCCCACCCAAAACCCCCTTGCACCCCCCCGCCCCATCGGCCAATCTACCCATCAACTTAAAGGGGACACCCATGCAAAACCTCATCATCGGCGCCGCCGGCATGATCGGCCGCAAACTCGCCGAAAGCCTTGCGGGCGAAGAGATGCTGCTCGCCG
>JANXPK010000378.1 GCA_025357355.1 Rhodobacterales bacterium | reverse complement strand
GTTCAGCCGCGTCGTCATCTGGCAAAACTTCTGCGCCGGGCCCGAGCCATCGGCCGCAGCCTGCATCGCACACGTCACCGTCCAGTTGCCATAGGTTGCCGCAGTGCTGCTGGGCTGGGCGGTGTCCGCCATCGCGGGCAGCGCTCCCAGCGCCAGCAGCGACACCTTGTAAAACATTGAATGCAGCAGGGGTGCAAGCCGTGTCATACTAGAACCGCGCCGTGAGCTGGAAAGTGATGCTGGGGCTATTGGCCTTGGTGGCGCCCGCCGCGTGCAGCGCTTCGGCCAGTTCGACCGAGCCTACGATGTCCTTGCCGATTCCGATCTCTCCGCCGACGCCAACCGAGGCCATGGTTGCATTCGGGAATGGCGCATCACCCTGGGCATAGCCCCAATCGGCGAACACATGCGGCCGGAAGGCCCCATCCTGATCCCCCGCCTTGAAGGACCACGACGGCATGCGATATTCAAGGCTGGCGGCAAAGGCGCTGGATCCGGCCACGCCGTTGACCGGATAGCCGCGCACGGTGCCGTCGCCGCCAAGGGCCAACTGCTCCAACGGGTGCAGGACGTCTGGAGAAGACTGACCGCTGACCCGCACCAGAACCGATTTTTCGCGGTCCAGATTCAGCTCTTCCTTCAGCGAGAACTTGCCATAGCGGTAATTGCTGGTCGGAAATCCATCGGTGTCGCGGTGTCCGTAGACGAAGGAGACGTCGGCGCTGCCGGTCGAGGGTTTGCCGAACATCTGCCCAGACATGCCGGTGCGCAGGCCGAGGGCCCCATGCAGAAGCCTGGTCTTTTCCTCGGCAAAGGGGAAACCGAAGAAATACTGCAGCTTGTCATAGTCGTTGTATTCGACCTGGGCGTAAAGTTCCGGCACCAGATTGAAACCGCCAGAGGTCTTGGGCAGCGGAAAGGCGATCTCGCCATTGAAGACGCTGGTTTGAGTGCCCGCCGTGAAAACTCCGCCCGGTACTGAATAACTGGAAATGTGGCTCGCCCCGAAGGTCAACTTGGTTCGAAAGCCGCTGTTGGTGGTAATCGGGATGAAATAGGTGAACGCGTGCGACAGATAGCCCTTGTCCTGACCGGCGTTCCATAGATGGAACTTCGTCAGGCTGTCTGGCGCGCCGTTGAACTGGTAGGACAATTGCTGATCCTGCCAAGCCAGTGCCGAGATGTTGACGCCACCAAAGACCCGCAGGATGCCGGTGTCGGTGGTCCCGGCGTTCGACATGCCGACAAACCCCGACCACGGCCTGCCGCTTTTGACTTGCAGCGTCAGATTGGTGCTGTCTTGCGCCTGACCGGGATCGAACACGACCGACACATGGCGGTAGGGGTTCTGGTTCAGCCAGTTGATGTCATCCAGAAGGCGGTCGGTGTTGACTTCTTGCCCGGGTTTGAGCCGGACCTGACGGCTGAGAAAGGCGGTCGAGACGGCGTCGGCACCGGCAATCTGGGTCGTACCTAGCACGAAGGCCGTGACATTGATCTGCACGATGCCCGAGGTGATTTCCTGCTGCGGCACGGTCACGGACACCAGAGAGCGGCCGTTTTCGCGGTAAAACCGCGTGACATCGGCCTGAATCGCCGACAGCAGTTTGAACGACAGTGGCTGGCCGATGTATTTGGACAAAAGCACCCGCAGCGTCGCCTTCTGCGCCGTGGGTCCGGCAGCACTGGTGTTGATGCCGCCGGTTGCGCCATGCGGCAAGAGCTTGGCGCCATTGGCGTGGGCGTCGACAATCATCAGCCCGCTTAGTGCCACACCGAACGGCTTGGCATCCCCGGGTTGGCTGGCAAACATCTGGGCATTCAGCGTGACTGACTGCGGACCCTGAAAGATGATGGCGGGATGCTGTTCGACCGTCTGGGCCTGAACTCCAGTCGCCTGGAGCAGAGCGAACGTGCCGCCCCCCAGCAGGACCGCAGCCCAGGATTTCCAGTCTAGTCGCGCTGGGAACATTGCCGCCATGGACCAATCCTCGCCTTGAAGCGCAAACGCATCAGGATAAACACAGTGTTAACTCAATAGTGATTGCCGCGTGAGCATAAAGTTGCAAGTCACAAATGACAATCCGCGCGGATAGTTGCGGGGTGGCGCCACAAGGAATTGATGGTCGATACGACGGTCGAGGCAACCTGATGCAAGATCGGCCTGGGTCGGCCCGAAACCTGCGGCGTCCAACGCGCTTCTCCATTCGGTCGCTGGCAAAGAAGCGAGCGGCAGGCGTGTCGAGCCTAGCAAGTCCGTTGAAACGCAACCGAATTCATTCTATGGCCTCAATGAGGTCGGGTGCCGAACAGGATAGGAAAAGGCAAGAATGCCTAAACTGACTTGCATTACAACAACTTACAATGATGGCGCCACCGCATTGACCGCCATCCGGTCGGTGCTGGCGCAAAGCTTCGGCGATTTTCAGTATCTGATCGTGGATGATGGGTCGACCGATGACACGCTGGCAGTGCTCGCCGGCATTGACGACCCCAGGGTTGAAATCATCCGGCAGGCCAATGATGGACTGTCCAGTGCGCGCAACGCGGCGTTGCTGCATGTCAAGGGCGACTACGTCTGCTTTCTGGACTCCGATGACCTGCGCCCGAACTGGTCCTTTGCGGCAATCGTCGCTGTGATTGCGCGCGATGCGCCCGATTTGGTACTGTGCCCTGGTGTGTTGTCAGAGGTCAGCGGCGAATTGACCCGGTTTTACGATGACCAGATGTTCTTGCAGCTGGACACGTTGTTCCCCTCGGGCAGCGTCCGCCGCGACCAGCCCGATTTCGCCCGTGCCCGCCCGCTCATGCAGCGGATCGAGCCGCAATCGGCCAACAAGGCGGTTCGCACCGCGTTTCTGCACGCCAAACGCATCGGCTTTCCCAACGGGCATTTCTTCGAGGACATATTCTTTCACACCAACCTTTTGGCGTCGGCGCAAAGTGTTTCGTTTGTCCAGACGCCCTGCTTCACCTATTTCCGCCGCTACCTGCGCCACCAGATCACCGCAACTGCCGGGGATCGCCGGTTCGATGCGATTGCGGTGGCCAAGCTGACCTTGGAAAGCTTTGCCCGCAGCCTGGAGTTTCACGACGCGGCCACTCGGGCTGCCGTTTTTGTGTCCTGCCTCAAGATTGTGGCATGGTGCGAGGATTGTGTCGGCCTGCCGCAACGCGCGACATTCCGTCAGGCGGTGCGGGCCCTGCTGGCGCTCATCGACCCAATGTATTTGAATTTCCCGGCGAACCTGCCCCCGGAGGTCGGCCCGCTCGATCAGGTGCAACGATATGTAAAGGAGCTGTCGGATGCAGCTTGACCCCGATCTGGCCGCGCCTGACGGTGATCTTGCCTTGCCGCCCAAGGCCCTGGCGCCGCTGACGGTGCGGGCGTTTGGGCAGTCGGTGCTGCTCAATGTGACCTCGGACGTTCACCTGCGCGACGATTCCCACTGGCGGCTGCGGGCGATCTATGAACCGGCGCTGGCATCGCAAACCTTGGCGGCCACGGGCGTGGCGGTGGATGTGGGGGCCGGGTTTGGCAGCTTTGCGCTGCCCTTTGCACTGGCGTTCCCCAACTGGACCCTATGGGCGTTTGAGCCCGAGCCAGAGGCCTATGCGGCACTGCGGGCGAACCTTGCCGCCTACAAGCTGACCAACGTGGTTGCGGTGAATGCCGCCGTGGCAGGGGCGGTGGCGGGCGAGGATACGACGGCAATTGCGACAGCCTTGGCGGGTGGTATCAGCGGGGCCGAACTGGATGCTCTGCTGCCCAAACGGGCCTTCCGCCGTCATGTCGACATGCGTGGCGTCATCGAGGCGAGCGATGTCATCTCGGCGGATTTTGAACCGTGCCACTACGGGACCGTCCCGTCAGAAGCGTTGCGGTCTTTGCGGCCCAACCTGTTGAAGCTGACAGCGCCCTGCGCCGAAGCTGGCGTCCTGCAAGGGCTGACGGCGGCGCCGCTTGACCATCTGATCGGGGAAAGCTGGACCCACCTGCCGTCGGCATTGGTCTATGGTCCGACCAGCGGCCTGCGGCAGACCTGGATACCGCGGGCCGGCGACCCCTTGCTGCGACTGCGGCGCAGCCTGCCGCTCAGCGGGCGGCGCGAGGGGCTGGACGTGGTGGTGGCGATGTACAACGCAGCGCCGTGGATCGCGGAATGTCTGGGCGGCATTCTGAACGGCGCCTCGGATGACACCAGAGTCTTGGTAGTGGACGATGCCTCGACCGACGGGTCGGGCGCGGTGGTCAGGGAAAGTTATGCCGGTGACGACCGCGTGGTGCTGCACAGCAAGCCGAACGGCGGCTGTGCTTCGGCGCGGAACTTTGGCCGTATGCAGTCCGATGCCAGCCACATCGCCTTTGTCGACGCCGACGATGTGCCGGGGCCCGGGCTGTTCGCGGGGCTCTTGGATCTCGCCCGGCATACCGGGGCTGAGATCGTGCAGGGTGGGTTCGAATTGCTGCACGAAGGTCCAGGCGGTGAACGCCGGGGCGAGCCGTCGTATGAGGCGTCACTTGACAGTCTGCGCCACGCCCACCGCCATCCGTTCGCGCCGCAGCCCTGTCATCTGGTCCCGTCGGCCCAGTTGATGCAGGGCCAGCCGAGCATCTGGCGAAGGGTCTATCGCCGCGATTTCCTTGACAACAAGAAGATCTGGTTTCCCGAGCATATCCGCGCCTTTGACGATCAGCTGTTCCAGATGCTGACCCTCCAGGCGGTGGCAAACGTGCCGATGCTGGACGGGGTCAGCTATCTGTACCGCCAGCACGACCGGCAGGACATAAGGCAGGGCGACGAGCGCGGGTTCTATTCGCTGGAAATGTTCCGCCTGGTCCTGAAACGCGGCGTGACCGAGGGCTGGCGCGATTTTCACCCGGTGCTGAAGTCGTTCGTGAATACGGTCAACTGGTGCTGGAGCGGGCTGCGCCCCGACCTGCGCCCGGCCTTTGAACGGGCGGCGGCGGAATTGTGGGTTCATGCGGGTTTTGCGCTTGGGGCGGAGGTTTTCGCGGATTTGCCGGCCGCGGGCTTTGCGCCGCCGGATTTCGGCTTTCTGGCGACCCAGTTGCGCCGGAAGCTTACGGGGATCGGACCGTCGCTTGGCGGCGTCTATCTCGATGCCATCGAGATGCACGCGGGTCTGGTAAGGCGGGAAAGCTGACTTTACGGGTCAGAGATGGCCAGCGGTCCGAACCTCGGACCGTCGCTCAACTGTTTGATATCAAACGATATAAAAAACTCTGTTAACCAG
>JANXPK010000374.1 GCA_025357355.1 Rhodobacterales bacterium | reverse complement strand
GAGCTTGACGCGACGCGGCGTGACATGCGCGGCTTGTTGATGGCGGCCTTCCTGTTCTCGGTCTTCGTCAACATCCTGATGCTGACGGGCCCCATCTACATGCTGCAGGTCTATGACCGTGTGCTGGGCAGCCGGTCAGAGCCGACGCTGTGGGCGCTCAGCGGGTTGATGACGTTCCTGTATCTGGCGATGGGCATTCTCGACTATGCCCGCGGTCGCGTCATGGCGCGGATCGGGGCACGGATGCAAGAGCGGCTGGACCGCCGGGTCTTCGCCGCCGCACTGAAACGGATGCAGCAGGTACCGGGCGATCCGTTGGCACTGGCCGCCCAGCGCGATCTGGAGGCGGTGCAGCGGCTGTGGGCCAGCCCGGTACTGATTGCGGTGTTCGACATTCCATGGGCGCCGATGTTTCTGGCCGCGATCTTCATCTTTCACCCGCTGCTGGGCTGGATGTCGGTGGCGGGTGGCGTGATTCTGGTCGTGATCACCGTGTTGAACCAGACCATGACCAAAGATCCGCTGAAGCGCGCCAATGCGGCCACGCTGAAGGGCGAGATGCTGTCGGACGCCATCAAGCAGGAAGCCGAGGCGGTGCAGGCCCTGGGCATGACCAACGCGGCCTTTGACCGCTGGCAGGTGGCGCGCAAGGTTGCCCTGGCGCAAGGCATCAAATCGGCCGACCTCGGCGGCGTGTTCGGCACAATCTCCAAGACTTTCCGGCAGTTCCTGCAATCGGCCATGCTGGGGGCGGGTGCCTATCTGGTCTTGAACAACGAAATGGGCTCGGGTGCGATGATCGCGGGCTCGGTGCTCTTGGGCCGGGCGCTGCAACCGATCGAGGTCGCCATCGGCCAGTGGGCTTTGGTGACACGGGCGCAAGAGGGCCGCGCCCGGCTGTCGGAACTGCTGACCAAGGTCATGCCAGAGCCGCCGCATACCGAACTGCCGCGCCCGCGCGCGATCCTTGAGGCGCAGAACCTGACCGTGGTGCCGCCGGGCGAGACCCAGGCTGTGCTGCGGATGGTGTCGTTCCGGCTGGAGCCGGGTCAGGCATTGGGCGTCATCGGACCGTCGGGCGCGGGCAAATCGACGCTTGCGCGCGCCCTGATCGGGTCCTGGAAGCCTGCGGGCGGCAAAGTGCGGCTGGATGGCGCGGCGCTGGATCAGTACGACCCTGACCGGCTGGGCAGCTATATCGGCTATCTGCCGCAACGCATCACCCTCTTTGAAGGCACGATCGCCGAAAACATCGCCCGGTTGCAGAAGAACCCCGATGGCAACGCCGTGGTCGAGGCCGCCCGGAAGGCTGCCGCCCATGACATGATTACCAAACTGCCGGATGGTTATGACACCCGCGTGCAGGCGTTGGGCGGGCGGCTGTCGGGTGGACAGATCCAGCGCATCGGCCTCGCGCGTGCCCTGTTCGGCGATCCGGTGCTTCTGGTGCTGGACGAACCGAACTCCAACCTCGACAATGAAGGCTCGGTGGCGCTCAATCAGGCCATTGCCCAGATGAAGGCCGCCGGTCGCGCCATCCTGATCATGGCCCACCGCCCCGCCGCCATTCAGGAATGCGAGCTTTTGTTGGTGCTGGAGGATGGCACGCGCCGCGCCTTTGGCCCGCGTGATCAGGTGTTGCGCGAAATGGTCAAGAACCACACCGACATCGTGCGAAGTGCCGGACCCGGAGGTGTGTCATGAGCGAGCCGCTTAACGCCGCACCGGGGACGACACCCGAGGCGGGTGCACAGACGTCAACTTCGACCGCCTTGGTGGCACCGGCTCCAACCGACCTGACCACGACCCGGCCAACCGCCATCGGACCGGCCAAGACCCCGCCCGTGACGCCCGAGGACAAGCCCGATCCCGCAGTCTGGTCGGCAAAGCGGCCGATCGCTATCGGGCTGATCTCGATCCTGCTCTTGGTCGGCGGCTTTGGCACCTGGTCGGTCACCACCAATATCGACGGCGCCATCGTTGCGCCTGGCGTCATCCAGGTCGAACAGAACCGCCAGGTGGTGCAGCATCCCGATGGTGGCGTCGTTGCCGAAATCTCCGTGGTCGAGGCGCAGACGGTCAAGGCGGGCGACCTGTTGATTCGCCTCGATGGCACCCAGATCAAATCCGAACTTGCCATCGTCGAAGGCCAGCTTTTTGACGCCATCGCCCGCAAGGCCCGGCTGGAGGCTGAGCGCGACGACAAACCCGTGCCGGTATTCCCGCAAGACCTGCTCGACCTCGCCAAGACCCGGCCCGACGTCGCCGACCAGATCGAAGGCCAGCGCCGCCTGTTCACCGCGCGGCTTGAAACCCAGAACGCCCAGATCGACCAGCTGAACAAACGCATGGACCAGATCAAGGGCCAGATCGACGGCATCGACGCGCAGACCAAGGCTACCCTTGACCAGATCAGCCTGTTGCAACCCGAAATCGACGGCCAAACGACACTGCTCGACAAGGGCCTGACCCATTCGTCACAGCTTCTGGACCTCAAACGCGAGGTGGCGCGCCTGCACGGCAACTTGGGCGAGATGGAGGGCAACAAGGCCCAGGCAGAGGGTCGCGCCACCGAGATTCAGTTGCAGATCCTGCAACTGCAATCGACCCGGCGCGAAGATGCCAACACCCAGCTGCGCGACATGGGCGACAAGACGCTGGAACTGGTGCAGCGGCGCGGCGCGCTCAGCGAACAGGTGGCGCGACTGGACATCCGCGCGCCGGTGTCCGGCGTGGTTCTCGGGCTGACGGTGACCACGCCGCATTCGGTGATCCGCGCCGCCGAGCCCATCCTTTACCTCATCCCGCAGGACCGCCCGCTGATCATCGTGGCGCAGGTGCCGCCGATCCATGTCGACGAGGTGCGCGTCGGCATGCCGGTGCGCGTGGTGTTCTCGGCCTTTCAGTCCCGCACGACACCGCAGCTGAACGGCCATCTGATGACGGTCTCGGCCGATGCGATGTCCGATCCGAACAGCAAAGCCTCGTTCTACCGCGCCGAGATACAGCTTGATCAGGGCGAGATCCAGAAGCTGGATGGCCAGACCATCGTGCCGGGCATGCCGGTGCAGGCCTATATCACCACGGGCGAACGCTCGCCCATGGCGTATCTCCTGAAGCCGTTCATGGACTATTTCCACATGGCCTTCCGCGAAAGCTGACCTCTGGCCCGATGTCGGCCGGGCCTTGCCCGGCTGGCCCGCAACCGTATAGCGTCGCGCCAAAACCAACAGGAGCGCGCCATGAACCCTATCGATTCCCGACTCGCCGAACTCGGCGTCACCTTGCCGGATGCCCCGCCGCCCGCCGCCAATTACGTGCCCTTCGTCCGGGTCGGCAATCTGGTCCATGTCTCGGGCCAGATCAGCCGCAATGGCGCCACCCTCATCACCGGCAAGCTTGGCGCCGATCTTGACGTCGCCGCCGGGGCTGCTGCGGCGCAGACTTGTGCCGTGTCCTTGCTGGCGCAGGCCAGGGCCGCCTGTGGCGGCGACTGGTCGCGACTGGTCCGCGTGGTCAAGCTCGTCGGCTTTGTCAACTCCACCGCCGATTTCACCGATCAGCCCAAGGTGATCAACGGCGCCTCGGACTTTCTGGTCGCCGTGCTGGGCGAGGCCGGACGCCACGCCCGCAGCGCCGTCTCGGCCGTGTCATTGCCCTTGGGTGTCGCTGTCGAGATCGAAGCCATATTCGAGATCGCCTGATGCAGGTGCCGCTGCCACAGGCTTTCTTGACCGCGCCCATCGCCCATCGTGGCTATCATGACCGCACAGCTGGCCGCGTCGAGAACTCTGGCGCGGCCTTTCAGGCAGCCATTGCGGCGGGCTATGGCATCGAGATTGACCTGCAACTTTCGTCGGATGGCGTCGCCATGGTCTTTCACGACGACAACCTCGACCGCCTCACCACCGCACACGGGCCCGTCAGGTTGCGGACCGCTGCCGAACTTGGCCGCCTCACACTGGCAGGCAGCACCAACACCATTCCGACCTTCGCGCAGGTCCTGACCCAGATCGCGGGCCGGGTGCCCGTGCTGGTCGAGATCAAGGACCAGACCCTGACCATGGCCGAAACCGATGGCCGGCTTGAGGCCGCCACCACCACGGCGCTCAAGGGCTACCAGGGTCCCGTGGCGCTCATGTCGTTCAACCCCCATGCCATCGCCCATCTCGCCCAACTCGCCCCTGACATCCCACGCGGCCTGACCACCTCCGCCTATGACCCCGCCGACTGGCACCCGCTGCCCGCTGACCTGTGTGCCCGCCTGTGCGCGATCCCTGACTTTGACCGCACCCAGTCGAGCTTCATCAGCCACGAGGCCGCCGACCTTGCCCGCCCCCGCGTCGCCGACCTCAAGGCGCAGGGTGCCGCCGTCCTGTGCTGGACCATCCGCTCGCCCGAGGCCGAAGCGCAAGCCCGCAAGATCGCCCACAACATCACATTCGAGGGCTACCCTGCCCCCATCATCTTTTCACAAATATCCCACAGGGGTCCGGGAGTGTGAAACCCCCGGCTCTCGCAACCAGCGCAGGCCCATGACGACCGAAGCCACCCTTCTTGACAGCATGACCGACATCCCCGCCGCCCAGTGGGACGCCGTCGCCTGCCCCGAAGGCACCCGCCCCATCGACCCGTTCACCACCCACCGCTTCCTCGCTGCACTCGACCGTTCCAAATCCACCGGCAAAGGCACCGGCTGGCAGCCCAAGCCCTTGATCCTGCGCCAGAACGGCGAACCCCTCGCCGCCATGCCGCTCTACGTGAAATCGCATTCGCAGGGCGAGTACATCTTTGATCATGGCTGGGCGGAGGCGCTGGAACGCGCAGGCGGGCACTATTACCCCAAGCTGCAAGGTGCTGTCCCCTTTACCCCCGCCACCGGGCGCCGCTTTCTGGGCCCGCCCGCCGCGCGCACGGCGCTCCTGGATATTGCCATCGACCTCGCCCGCCAGAACGACATCTCGTCCCTGCATGTGACCTTCTGCACCGCCGATGAGGCGCAGGCGTTGGCCGGTCACGATGGCACCCTGCACCGCATCACCCAGCAATTTCATTGGGAAAACCGCGGTTATGGCAGTTTCGCCGATTTTCTTGGCGATCTCGCTTCGCGCAAACGCAAGATGATCCGCAAGGAACGCGAGGTGGCGCAGGGCCATGGCCTGACCATCCGGGCACTGACCGGCGACGCAATCCAACCCGCGCATTGGCAGGCGATGTGGGAGTTCTATCAGGACACCGGCGGGCGCAAATGGGGGCGGCCCTACCTGACGCGGGCGTTCTTTGACGAGATGCACCGAACGATGCGCGATGATGTTTTGCTGGTCCTGGCATTTCGCGGTACCCGCGCCGTGGCGGGGGCGCTGAACTTCATCGGGCGCGACACGCTTTATGGCCGCTATTGGGGCTGCACCGAAGAACATCCCTGCCTGCATTTCGAACTGTGCTATTATCAGGCCATCGACTGGGCAATTGCCCATGGGCTGAAACGGGTCGAGGCCGGGGCGCAGGGCGAACACAAACTGGCACGCGGCTACCTGCCGGTGCCGGTCCATTCGCTGCATTGGATCGCGGATCCGAGCTTCCGCAAGGCCATCGCGCGCTATCTCGATCAAGAGCGCCGCGCGGTGGGTGAAGAGATCGAGGCGCTGAGCGCCGACGGGCCCTTCCGCCATCCCATTGATGGCACGGCCGCGCACGAGGAAAGGGATTGAGCCATGGCAGAGTTGTTGACCGAATCCGCCCGCCGCGAAGGCCTGCCGCCTTTGGGCGATACCGGCTGGGGCGCCGTGCCCGAACGCGACGCCATCCGCAAGATCTGGAAGTTCAAAAGCTTTTCCGAAGCCTGGGGCTTCATGTCGCGTGCAGCCCTTGCGGCGGAAAAGCTGAACCACCACCCCGAATGGTCCAACGTCTACAATGTCGTCGATGTCACCCTGACCACGCATGACTGCGATGGCCTGAGCGCGCTTGACCTCGACCTTGCCCGGCGCATGGACGCCCTCGCCGGGGATGCCACCGTCGTGCACAACCATTCCGAAACCGTCGAATGCCTGTGCAAACTTGAAGCGCGGGGCAAACTTGAAGCGCGGGGCAAACTTGAATCGCGGGGCAAGATCGAGGCGGGCAAACCCGGCTGATCAGATCGCGTCCAGCATCGCCTCGCCGCCCGAGATTTCGCAGGCACTGGTTTCCTGGCCCTGGTTCAAAACCTTGACCACGCCGTCATCGGCATAAAGCGCATAGCGCTTCGACCGGTCGAAGAAGGCGTTCTTCGGATTGGAAAACTCCATCCCGATCGCCTTGGTAAAGCTGGAATCGCCGTCGCCCAGAAAGGTGATCCCGTTGGCGGCGGCTCCGGTGCTTTCACCCCAGGCTTTCATCACGAAAGGGTCGTTGACAGAAACGCAGATGATCTCATCCACACCTTTGGCACGCAAACGGTCCGCCACCCGCATGAAGCTGGGCACATGAGAGGTGGTGCAGGTCCCGGTATAGGCGCCCGGCAAGCCAAAGATCACGACCTTGCGGCCCTTCAGTCTGGACGCCATCGAAACAGCTTCGGTCGCGTTCGCCCCCATGTGCAAAAGGGTGGCGTCGGGCAATGCAGAACCCACTGTAATCGTCATCGTGTAC
>JANXPK010000326.1 GCA_025357355.1 Rhodobacterales bacterium | reverse complement strand
GTACTTTTTGTCTGCAATGTCGAGGAAAGTGCGGCGGCCTCGGGCAACAGCCAGTCGGCCCAGGTGGCTGAAATGGCCCGGGCGCAGGGGGCGGCCTCGGTTGTGATTTCGGCCCGGATCGAGGAGGAAATCAGCCAGCTGCCCACCGATGAGGCGGCGATGTTCCTGGAAGAGATGGGCCTGCATGAGGCCGGGCTCGACCGGCTGATCAAGGCGGGGTACGAGCTTTTGGGCCTGCAGACCTATTTCACGGTTGGCCCAAAAGAGGCGCGGGCATGGACGATTGCCAAAGGCACACTCGCCCCGCAAGCAGCCGGTGTCATCCATGGCGACTTTGAAAAGGGCTTTATCCGGTCTGAAACAGTGGCCTATGACGACTACGTCGCTGGCAACGGCGAGACCGGAGCGAAGGAGGCGGGCAAATTCCGTGTTGAGGGCAAGACCTATGAGGTCAAGGACGGTGATGTGCTGCATTTCCTGTTCAATGGCTGATCGGGAAGAGTCGCCGCTTAGGGCTTGCAAACCAGGCGGCCCGAATGGCACGTTGACATGATTGCTGGTGCGTCTTGCGAGGTTTGCGGTGGATACGTTTCATGACCAACTGGTCGAATTGATTGCTCAGGAGTCCGGGCTTGATCCGGCGTCTTTGCTGGCGGGCCGGGGACTGATGTCCAGCGGGGTGCTGGACAGTTTTGCACTGGTGACGGTCATCACCTTTGTCGAGGACCAGATCGGCAGCGAAGTGCCCCCGATTGACCTGACACAAGAGAATTTTGATTCGATTGCGGGTATTTGCAGCTATGTCGAACGCTCAATTGCCGGGTAGAGATGGGTCCGTCGTGCTTGCCGACCGGCCTGCACAGGACATCGCGTCGCATTTGCTGGACCGGATGTTCGACAAGCGTACGGCCAACCTGATGCGCGATGATTTGCAAGAGTTGGGCCATTCGCTGACGCCGCAGGAATTGGCCGAAATCTACCTCACTATTCTGTCTGAGACGACCGAGGACGACCGCGCCAGCTTTGCTAACCTTGCACCGATGTGGTCGCAACTGACCAATGGCAAGGCAACGGTGTTTTCGCGCGAAAAGCTCTTTGAGGGCACAACGCTTTATCGTTCGGCCGTTCAGGGGGCAATACGCCCGGCGCTGATCTGTTTCACCAGTCGGCTCAACGGCCTGTTCATGCCCAACTGCCGGTTTCTTGATCTTTTGGGCGGATTTCCCGTCGACGTCGTGATCAACAAGACCGAAAGTGGCAGCTTTGGCGAGTGGGATCTGAGCGGGACCGGGTCATTTTCGGGTTCGCTGGCAGTGCTGGGTCGCACCTTAGCCGAACGTGGCATTCGTGCCGGGGTTTACGTTGGGGCCAGTTCGGGTGGCGGGCCAGCGGTTTACGCGGCGACCTTTGACCCACGCGTAAGCGCTGTGGTGTTTGGTTGCCGCTTTTTCGGTCCGGGGCGCAACATTCCGCTTCGTGAAGCGGGAACGGCATTCGAGCCGATTTGCGCCTGCTGGCAGAGACCGCCGCCGCGCGTCTACAACATCTATGGTGCGGCCCAGCGGATCGACGTGGCCAACGACGAGCGGTTGCGCGCCCTGATCCCGGGGACGCGGTCTTATCCGATGCCGGGCGACGACAAGCACAACCCGATGGTGACGCTGCGTGCTCGAAGAAAGCTGCGCTATGTGCTAGACTTGCTGATACAAGTTTCCTTGGGACAGACCGTGGACTTTGATCAGGTGACCAAGCCATGACCGCTGCCAAGGGGTCCGACCCTGCGACCTTGCACGGGCGGTCTCGTCCGACGGGCCTGACCGATGCGCATATTCTGGCCCATGAGGCCGCGATTGCAACGCCCGCTTATCTCTATGACCTGACTGTGATTGCGCGGCGTTACGCAGAATTGGCGCAGGCGTTGCCGGGCTTTGGCATCCGTTATGCCGTTAAGGCCAACCCGCATCCGGCTGTTCTGCGCCAGTTGATCGGCACCGGAGCGCTGATTGACGCGTCCTCCATAGGCGAGGTGCGGCGGGCACTGGCGGCAGGGGCGCAACCGGGCCAGATCAGCTTTACCGGGCCGGGCAAACGGGCGACCGAAATCGATGAGGCGGTAGCGCGCGGCATTGGGCATCTGGTGGTGGAATCGCTGCATCAGGCCGAAATTGCCAGTACCGCCGCCTTGCAGAGCAAGCTGATCCAGCCGGTTCTGGCGCGGATCAGCCCGGTCACCAGCCCCAAGGGTTTTGGTGCGCGGATGACCGGGATAGCCACGCAATTCGGCATTGACGAAGAAGATGCACCGGCCACCTTGGCAAAGATCGCCCGGATGCCCGGCCTATCACTCGACGGCCTGCATTTCTTCACCGGATCCAACGCGCTTGATCCAGAGGCCATCGGAGCCAACATCGAGGCTTGTGTCGTCATCGTGCGCAGGTTGAGTACCGATCTGGGGCGCCCGCCTCGACGCGTGATCTTTGGGGCGGGTTTTGGCCTGCCCTATCACGCCGGGCAGATCGAAATGGACCTCGCCTCGGTATCGCAGCGCATTCGGGCAGCGGTCGAACCGCTGCGGGCGGATGCGAACGGGGTGGAGGTGGATCTGGAGTTGGGACGCTGGCTGGTCGCACCGGCGGGTCAGATGCTGACCCGTGTGGTTGCCCGCAAGGCCGGGCGCGGTGCCACGATTGCCATCTGCGACGGTGGCTTCAATGCGCATCTCGCGGCCTGCGGCATGATGGGTTCGGTATTGCGCCGCAACTGGCCGATCCGCAACCTGTCTTGCCCGGAGGCCCCGAGCGAAATAGTCACGCTCGCCGGCCCACTTTGCACCTCCATCGACCTTCTGGCCCGCGACCTTGACCTCGCCCGTGCCGACGTCGGCAACCTGTTGGCGGTGGGTCTGTCGGGCGCCTATGGGGCGACGGCCAGCCCGCAAGGCTTCATCAGCCAGCCCATTCTGCGCGAACTGATCTGGGACGGCTATGCGCTTAGGGACGAAACGCCAGGCAGCAGCGTCGATCCTGACGCGATGGTAGCGGCCCAATGAGCGCGCGTTTTGGCATTGTGTTGGGCTTTCCACGGTCGGGTGGAACTCTGTTACGCCGGATTCTGGATCAGCACCCCGAGGTTTCCTGCCCGCCCGAACCATGGCTGACCACCGCCTGTGCCCGGTTTCTGGAGGATGTGCCATCGGACGGCATTCCCATTGGCGTGCGCACCGGATTGGGCTTTAGCGGGATCGGCGAGGCCCCGCTGGCTGCGGCGTTGCGCGATCTGGTGTTCCGGTTTCATGGCGAGATGGCAGAAGGCAAACCGGTGTGGGTCGAAAAATCGGGCTTTGACATCTTTCACCTATCCGAGCTGTGCGACCTTTTTGCGGGCCATGCCAAGTTCATCGGCATGCTGCGGCATCCGCTTGACGTGATCGCCTCGAACCTGGACCTGGCCGCGCGCATGGGGCGGTACATGTCAGAAATGCAGCCTTGGCTTGCCCGCTTTCCCGCCCCGGTCGAGGCGCTTGCCGAGGCTTGGGTCGAGCGAACCACGGTCCTGTTGGATTTCGCGGCCGGGCGGGAAGATACGGTGGTCTGCCGGTTCGAGGATTTGCTGACCAAGCCAGAGGCGACATTGGCGACAGTGTACAATCTTTTGGGCGTGGCGCCACAGAAACTGAGCCAGATCACGGCGGCGGTCGCAGCACCCGGGCGTTTTGGTCTGGGCGACTGGAAGGTGCTTGGTGAAACCGGCCTGAACCCGGCGCCGGTCGGTCGCTGGCAAAGGGCGATGTCTCGGCGGCTCGCGGGCTCTTTGATGGCAAGGCTCAGCCCGGTCATGGTCAGGGCGGGCTACGAGCCGGTGCCGGTGCCGCGACAACCCTCGCGGGCCGAGGCGATCCGCCAGTTTGGAACTGCCGCGCGGTTAGCCGCCCGTCCGGTCTCCAGCCCGGTCGAGGGCAAAACGTGAACCTTGGCTGGCAAGCGTTCTGCCAGACGGTTGGCGCGCGCGGCGACCATCCCGCGTTGCTGATGGGCGACAGGTTGGTGACCTTTCGTGATCTGGGAACCTTGGCCCGCCGCTATGCCAAAGCTTTGACATCGCGGAGTGTTGAGCCTGCTGACCGCGTGATCCTGCAATTGCCGAACGGTCCGGTGGCGGCGGCTTTGCCTGCGGCGATCTGGGCGGTCGGCGCGGTGCCGGTTCTGGTGCCAATGGATCTGGGCAAGGCCGCCTTGGCAGACATTACGGCGCGAACCGCGCCGCGGCTAATGCTGCTTGATCCAGACGACCTTGAGGGCGAGGATGGCTTTGAAAGCGCCTTGCCTGGGCGCATGGGTTCGATTGTCTTCACCTCAGGCTCGACGGGACGGCCCAAAGGGGTGGTGCAGTTACAGTCGACGCTGATCGATGGCGCGGCGCGGGTGGCTGCGGCAGTCGGGTTTCATGCGGACGACCGGCTGCTGTGTGCGGTGCCGTGGAGCCATGATTACCGCTGGACCCAGCTACTGGCGCGGTATGTGCTGGGTCTGACTCTGGTGTTGCCTGCTTCGCCCGGCCTCGCGCTGCTGCCCGAGGCGATCGAACGCCAACGGCCCACAGTCATCGGCGGTGTGCCGTCGGTCTATGCTGGCCTGTCGCGCGGGGTATCTGACATCAGATCGCGCGATCGGTCTTCGGTCAGGCTGGCGATGAGCACCGGTTCGGCGATGCCGCAGCGGATTTGGGACGATCTGGCAACGCTGTTCCCGGGCGCGCGGCGCAGCCTGAACTATGGCCTGACTGAGACATTCCGCTCTGCGACGTTGCGGGCGGCGGATGAAGTGTTGGGGCCGCGCGTTGTGGGGTCGGCGCTGCCGGGGTCAGGTCTCGCGATTGTGGATGACGCGGGCGAGGTCTTGCCTGCGGGGGAATGGGGCGAGATCGTGCATCGCGGAGCGGGAGTATTCGAGGGGTATTGGGACGATCTGGAACAGACCGCGCTGCGGCGCCGGGCCGATCCCGTGACCGGCCAGGGTTTCGCGGTATTCACCGGCGACCGCGGCATGTTGGATGAGGCCGGGCGACTGACTGTCGGCGACCGGATCGATCGCATGGTCAAGGTCATGGGGCTGACCGCCTCGCCGCTGGCGATTGAAAAGGTACTTCGGGCAGTCCCGGGGGTAGAGGCTGCCGTGGTGGTGTCGCGGCCGCACGACATTCTGGGCGCAGAGTTGCACGCTGTGCTGGTCGGCGGGGATTTGAAGGCGGCAGAGTCGGCGTGTCGCGCCGCCCTCGCCCCGCACGAGCGTCCCCGGCGGTTTCACCTGCGCGAGGCGCTGCCGCTTACGGCCTCGGGCAAAGTCGATCTGGTGGGATTGACCCGGGAGATTTTGGGTCAGCGGTGAGTGTCCACATGTGGACACTTTGTGTAAGTTTGTAAAAGCAAGGGGTTAAATGTCAGTTTTTACCTGATATTAATATCGGCCGGGTTGCGTGGCTCTGTTGATGGCGTGGATGCCCCCTCCTGACGGCATCGCAATGTGCCAATGTGATGATTGTTGAAGCCATCACAGAAAGAGAGGACATCCATGTCGGACGTTACCATCATCGGTATTGACCTTGCAAAGCG
>JANXPK010000192.1 GCA_025357355.1 Rhodobacterales bacterium | reverse complement strand
GGCGGCGCAGGCGGCAGGCCCAATAGCTGACGCGCGTACAGACCCACTGCCGCCGAAGTGCCCGACAGACGCAGGCGCTGCTGGGTGCCATTGGCGGCGACGGCCACGCCGCAACCGGGCCAACCGTTGTCCACCAGCACCGCCGCACTTACCGGCGTCCTGCCAAGCTGCGGCAGCCCGGAATACCACGCCTGCGTCTGCGGTTCGGCGCCGAATTTCTGGTCGGCCTGCACCACGACGGCTTTGGGGCTGGTGGCCAGCACCGACAGCGTGCCGCTGCGCAGCACCGCACTGCCGGTGTCGTCGGTCATCCTGGGCGCGCCGTTGCCGTCAAGGTCATGGTAAAGCGGATCCTCCAGAAACGAGGCGCGCCGCGGGAAGGGGCCATCCAGCACCGGGTCGCGGTCATCGCGCAGCACCCACAGATCGGCGGGGTCAGGCTCGTTGCGCGACATTGTCCAGACGCCATGCGGGGCGGGCCGGTTCGGGCCGCCTGTCTGCCCCGTGGGCGCCAACACCAGCCGCAGGCGCGCCGTGGTGCCGGAATTGGCAAAGCGCATGAGCATCCCCACAGTGGTGCCATCGATGGTCAGATAAACGAACTGATGCGCGCTCAGCATTGGGGCGGTCTTGGTCGCGGCATTGGGCGGCTGGAGGGTGATGGTGGCGCGGGCGGTGTTGCTGGCGGCGTTGGCGATCAGAATTTCGACCGCGTTCACCGAATAGTCGTCGGGCGCGATGTGCCAATCGACATGCGGCGCCGGTCCACCGGGGGGCGCGGGCGGCAGAATGGCGCGGCAGCGGTCCTGCAAGTGGTTGCCGGCCGGGACCACCAGCGTGATGTTCTGTCCCGGCGCCGCCTGCAACACTGCGGTGATGGTCGCCGCCGCCGGATGCTTGCCGTCTTGTGGCCCGGCGGAAAAGCCGTAGGGCAGCACGATTACCACGGGCCGGTCGGCAAACTTGGCCGACATCTTGATGGCGGCATGCAGCGCCACTGCCAGAACCGCTGTCAGACTGTCGCCATCGGCATCGCGCAGCACTGTCATCGGCAGTTCGATCCCGAACAGCGCCACGTCATCGGGCTCTGACGGGTCTGCCCCGGCGGCCAGATCGGCCACCGCCGTGCCATGCCAAAGACCGTCGGCGGCCTGGTTCCAGGTGGCCCCGTAAAAGCTGTTGGGATATCTAGCGCCGAGTTTCGCCATCACCGCATGTGTGCCCGACGTGTCGGCGAGCGTGCACAGATCGGCGATGGCAGCGGCTTTCAGGGCGTGGCTGACACTCAAGCCCGCCGCCGCCTCTTCGAAGTCAAGAAAGCGGATTTCGCGAAACCGTGGGCCGGTAGCGGTCCGAAAACGCGGGTTCCAGAACGCCAGGCCCGCATCGATGATCACCATGGCCGCGCGGAAGGGCGGGGCGCCTTCGGTCTCCCAAGGCTGGGCCACGACCTCTTGCACGGCCGGGGAGCCTGCAGGCAGTCCCGACGATTGAGGCGACAGCGGCGGACCCAGAAAGTACATCTGCCTTGTCTCGTCGGTGACCGGCCCGAGGTTCAGCAACCGGACGTACTCCGCCGTCCGGTGCGGGCTGCGCAAGCTGTCGGCGTCGATGACCGCAAAGCGCGGCCCCAGATTGCGCCCGGGGTCCGGCATGGCCAGCAAGATGCGGCTCTGGCCTGCGCGTTCATCAAGAACGTGCGCCAGGGCCGCTTGCAGATAATTGCCCGGAACATGGCCCGCGTCGCCCTCTGCCAGGGTTTCGGGTGCCGTAAACGCGAGGTCATAGCTCATCGCGCGGCCCCTAAAGCTCGGAACGCACGCGCGCGCCCAGTTTCGCCAGAATGCCGTTGGCCGGGTCGGTCGAGTCAGTGCCGGTGGCCGCAAGTATACCGTTGGTCATGCCGTAGCTTTCGACATCCAGACTTAGCGGTCCAGCCGTGAGGTTAATGCCGGCCGTAAACCCGATGGCCGGGACTGTGGCGGGCGTCAGGATGTCGGTGCCCAGAACCCGCCGCGCCACGATACCCCCCAAGAGGTCGCCCAGAATGGCACCGGCGTGGTGATCGACCGCATAGTGAACCCCGGCGTAGCAGCGGTTCATTGCAATGCGGGCGGCCATGCGGCGCATCGGGTCGCGCCGCGCCGGGAACAGCGCGCCCAGCACTGCAGCCGCCGCAAAGGATTCGGTAGCATGGCCGCTGGGAAACGAGCTGTGCGCCGGGGTGCGGATGATCGGGGCGACATCGGGCGAAACCTCATAGGGTCGCGGCAGCGCAAACAGCACCTTCAACTCGGTCGCCACCTGAAACGCCACCGCTTGCACCGCTTCCAGCAGAACCATCAGCCAGGGATGGGTGTCATGCGCCACTGGCAGACCCAGCGTGATGAAGCTCAAAAGATCGGTCTGCTGCAACACGATCTCGGCCATGCGGTCGTCGCGGTGCCATTTCTGGCTGACCAGATCGTTCACCTGCTTTTCCCAGAACGCCGCAGTACCCAGATCCAGCGTCAGGGTCAGTGTCGGCATCCCGGCGCAAATTACCTTCGCCACCCGCGGACTGGCCGCGGCGGCGCCAAGTGCGCTGACCTCGATCCCTTTGGTCAGCGCCTTGGTGATCAGATGCATGCGGTGCCGGTCGTTGAGGCGGTTGAACGCCATCTCGTCGGTCGGGCGCAGGGTCGCGGGATCGGTCACGGCCGCTCTTGGTGCCGTGAAAGCCAGCATCGCCGATTGCAACGCCTCCGACAGCATCAGGGACGAGCTTTGCCCGACCGAAGCCAGTTCATCATCATCGAGTTCGGATTTGTTGGATTTGTTGGACTTGTTGGATTTATTCGACTTGTTGGATTTGTTTTCGACGACCATTGTCTTCCCCCTCCTGAAGGCCTTTTTGCGACCCCTGCCATGCCAGCGTCAACGCAGCGTCATTTTGGCGCATCGGACGGCGGTCTGCGGTTCCGCCAGCCCTCGGCCAGATGCCGGAATTGACAGGATGGGTCAGGCAGACCGGGTCTGACAAGAGCCGATGCGGGCCCCCAGGGCCAACGCCAGGCCCACCCTATCAGGGTGTGACCGGAAAGATCAGAGATAGGCAATGAGATCTGGTGGAGCAGAGGGGGATCGAACCCCTGACCTTATCATTGCGAACGATACGCTCTCCCAACTGAGCTACTGCCCCGCACGCCGGACTTGTCGCGGAAGGACCGGCGCTTGTCAAGATGTGGCCCGGCGGTGGCCGGACCACAACGGCCTTAGGGTGCAAGGCCTTGAGCCGCCATGCAAGCCGCCGTGCCCACGCAGCTGTGGTTGGCCTGCAGCGCCGCATGCAGCGCCTTCAGCTTTTCCGCCGACAAGGTGCCTGCGATGTTGTGCAATTCGTATGGGTCGGCCTTGAGGTCGTAATAGTTGACCTCGCCGCCGTCATATTCGACATACATTGCATCGGCCAGCCGCAGCGCCACATAGTTCGGCGGATCGCCGGATTTCTGGGTCTGAGCGTCGGGGTTGTCAGAGCGCGGCCCGGTGTGGACGTGTTCGACCAGCGCCATGTTGCGCTTGGCCTCGGACCCGCCATGCAGGAGTGCCACCAGCGAATGGCCATCAACGCTGGCCGAGGGCGCGAGCCCCGCCAATTCGCGGAACGTGGGCGCGAAGTCGACGTTCATCGTGATGTCGTCGATCCTTGTCCCTGCAGCGATGCCTGGCCCGACGATGACCAGAGGCACGTGGATATCGGTGTCAAACGGGGTCTGCTTGCCCGCATACATCGAATACTCACCCATGTGATAACCGTTGTCAGAGCTGAATATCACATAGGTGTTGTCCGCAAGGCCCAGATCGGCCAGCTCTTTACGAACCGCACCGATCATATCGTCGATGCCCTTGTCGGACCGCACGCGCTTGCGGAAATCCTCCGCCAGCCGGGCCAGTTGATTTTGCGAGATCGGCGGAATGGCCTTGAGCCAGCTTGGAGCGGCAGCGTCCGGCCGTGCCTGATAGGCGGGCGTCACCGGGTAGCCGATGTCGGCAAAGGCATTGGCGTAGCGCGTCGGCGGGACATAGGGCGCATGTGGCGAGAAGGTCGCCAGTTCCAGAAAGAACGGGCTGCCGACGGCCTGCTTGATGAAGGTCTGGCCCAGTTCCGAAATCTGGTCCGTCAGATGCGCGGGCGGCGTGTCCAGGATGCCGTTGTTGTCCAGCGCATAATTGTAATTCGGATAGCCGTTGCCGGCGACGGCCCAATCGCTCCACCCCTTGCCGACGCCGTCGCGCGTAGGCTCATAGCCGTTCAGGTATTTTCCCATCATCGCGGTCTGGTAGAACTTGTCGTGCAGCGCCACCGCAAAGGTCTTGCCATCATCTCCCTGGGCCATGAACTTGCCGAAACCGCCGTCGGGCGATGTGTTGGTATAGACCCCGGAATTGTGGGGGAACATGCCGGTGAAGATCGAGGTGCGCGACGGACAGCATAGCGAATCGGTGACGAAATATTGGCTGAAACTTGCCCCCTCGCGCATCATCTTCGCCAGGTTGGGCATGCTCTGCGCCAAGATGTTGTTCTGCGTCGTCATAAGGTTGAGCGAGAAGTCATCGGCCAGCACAAAGACGATATTGGGCCCCGCGGCGCTGCCCTTGGGCGGTGCAAGGGCCGCTGCCGGCTTGCCGCCCGGAGCAGGGGCGCCGTCGATGGCGGGAGACTCCTTGGCCACGGCCTTTGCCTTGGTGGAACCCGTGCCTTTGACGGCTGCACAGGCCGCGACGTCGTCAGCCGCCACCGCCGGCAGCGCCAGGTTCCCTGTCCCGGGCGGCGTGGCGCCATTTAGCAGGGGATCGATGCAATTGGCCCCGATGCCGATACCGCTGGCCGACGCTCCGGCATGAAAGCCCGCCGCCTTGCAGGCCTGTTTCAGCGCGGTGCAGCCATCTGCCGAGGCGGCTGATGCCGCGACAAGGCCTGACAGGGTGACAAGAGTTGCCCAGATGATGCGTCTGGTGTTCATGATGCCTCCTCCTTGACCAAATGGCCGGAAAGCCTGCCTTGCGGTCAGAACCGACGTCTCCTTCATGGTCTACGGACGCTGGGCACGCCAGACACAAGTCGCGGAGTGGGGATCACGTTTGGCTGAATTCTGCCGAATGAAAAAAGCGGGCCGAAGCCCGCTTTTGCAGTCGCAGGGTGCCAGGGATCAGGGCTGGGTGCAGCGGGGATGTTCGGCGATGTCGCGCGGCGTGTCGCAGCGATGGCCGTGGCGGTCGATGCTGCCTTCCAACTGAGCCAGCGACACGGTCGGCGAAACGGAGGCGGCTTGCAACGGGGCACTGAAGGACAACGACAGGGCGGCGAGCGTTGCGGCGAGGAATATGGATTTCATGATGGTTCTCCTGAGGGGGGTAAGGTCAACTGCTTTCTGTGAGTTCAATTTACGGTTTCGAATCGCTCAACGGTACCGACCGTGGTCCCCCGAAATGGGCCCTTTTTCTAGGACCATGGTCCGAGGTTCAGCCCAAATGGCGTCGCGCCAGCTTTGCCGCTGCGTTTCGGGTCCGGACACGCAGCTTCTGCAGAATCGATGACACATGGTGCTTTACAGTATTTTCCTGCAACCCAAGCGCCACCCCGGCCTTGCGGTTGCCCAAGCCCTGCGCAACCAGCTTCAGGACCTCGGCCTCGCGCCCGGTCAAGCCGTCCAGCCGGGATGCGGCCTCGGCCGTCTGAACGCTGCGCCGCGCCGCCACCAGCAGACGCCCCGACAGGCTGGGCGAGACGTAGTAGCCCCCGGATGCAAGACGACGGACCAATTCCAACAGCTCTTCGCCGCCAACGCCCTTGAGGATATAACCATTGGCGCCAAGATTTGCGGCGTCTACGAGAGTATCGTCCGTGGCCGATGCTGTCAGCATGGCGACGGCGGGCGGGCTGTCCATTTGGTGGATGCGCCGCAGTGCGCCGATCCCGCCGCCTCTTGGCATCGACACGTCAAGCAGCACCAGATCGGGCCGCAATCGCAGGGTCTGCGCAGCCGCGTCCTCGCCGTCGGCAGCCAGCCCCACGACGTCAATGTCGTGCGCCTCGGACAGGCAACGTGCCAGTCCGTCGCGAAAGACCGGATGATCGTCTGCCAGCACGACCCTGATCTTGCCCTGCACCTTTGCCGATCCCTTGTGGTGTACCGCGGAAGATTTCAAAGCGTGGCACCAAACAAAAAGGCGGGCACGGCGCCCGCCTTTTTGAAGTCCGCCGCAGGGCGTCAGACCTTCCAGCAAACCGGGTTGGTGGCGATTTGCGCCGGCGTGTCGCATTGGTGGCGGCGGCGGTCGACGCTACCGGTCAGGGTCTGGGTTAGCGTTGCCATTGCGGGCAGGGACGCGGCGGCTTGCAACGGCGCGCCAAAGGACAGTGCGACTGAGGCGAAGGTAACAATCAGAACAAGGGCTTTCATTTGGGTTCTTCGGGGTTGGGGTGTTGGTGCTTTCACCCTGGGCCCGGCAGCTGGACCAGACCACGGACCCAAGTCCGCCCGGTTTTGCCGTTTTGCCAGACCAAGGTCCGACGCAACCCATTCCGCAAAAACGAAAAAAGCGAGCCGAAGCCCGCTTTTCGTTCCGACCTGCGGCTGAAATCAGCGCGAGCAGCGCGGGTGGGTGGCAGCGTAGTCCGGGTTGTCGCAGCGGTGACCACCGCGCTCGACGCTGCCGGACATCAGTTGCTGCAGCGACAGGGCCGGGGTCGAGGTGGCCGCCTGGATGGGCGCGCTGAAGGTCAGCGACATTGCGGCGACGGTGACGGCGAGAAGGATGGTTTTCATGATGGCTCTCCGGGGTTGGGTTCGGGTTTCGGTTGAAGGACTATAGGTCGTTTCGATGCAATCAACCTACGCGACCGAACCCCGCCCCGGTACGGACCGGTGTCGGGCGAAAAACACCGATTTCCTTGGACCTAGGTCCGAAAGTCAGCCTTTCATGTGCTGGCGCGCCAGCATTGCCGCCTCCACCCGGTTGCGCACCTGCAACTTTTGCAGAATCGACGTCATGTAGTGCTTGACGGTCTTTTCCTGCAAATCCAGCGCGTCGCCGACCTCGCGGTTGCTTTTGCCCTGCGCCACCAGCTTCAGAATGTCTTCCTCGCGCTTGGACAGATCGTCCAGCGGGTTGGGCGCGCGCGCAGTGGTGTCGCGCCGCCGCATTGCCACCAAAAGCCGACCGGCCAGACCTGGTGACACGTAAGAGCGGCCCGCATGCAGTTCGCGCACCAGATCGACCAGATCTTCGGCGCCCACGCCTTTCAGGATATAGCCCAGCGCCCCCAGCTTGATCGCCTGCATCAGGTCGTCATCGGCCTCGGACGCGGTCAGCATTGCAACCCGCGGCGGCAGGTCCATCTGCATGATCTTGGTCAGCGCGCCGATGCCGCCGCCCTTGGGCATCGAGATGTCCAGAAGCACCACGTCGGGCCGCTCGCGCAGCACCACCTCCGCCGCCTGCTCGCCGTCGCTGGCTTGCCCGACGATTTCGATGTCGCCCGCATCGGCCAGGCTGCGTGCCAGCCCGTCACGGTAAATCGGGTGATCGTCGGCCAGCACGATCCGGATCATGTCACTCATTCTACGCCCCTCAAATCAATCTTCATCGCCAATTCCGACCCGGTCACGCCGTCGCTGCGGTTGGTGAGCGTCAGGGTGCCGCCCAGACTTTCGACCCGCCCGGCCAGACCCGCCAGCCCCAGACCGTAACTGTCGCCGTTCTCGCCTGGCTTATCCAGCCCTGGCCCCCGGTCGCGCACGACAACGCTGATGACCGGGCCGCTGCGGCCAACGACAACCTCTTGTCCGGCACCGGCGGCATGACGCCAGGCATTGGTCAGCCCCTCTTGCACCACGCGCCCCACACAAATCTTTACCGCGAGCGGCAGATCGGGGCCCTTGCCCAGATCAGCCGTCAGCGCCACTTCCTTGCCGGTTCGCCCGGCATGGGCGTCGACCAGCCCGTGGATCACCTCCAGCAGCGGCTTGCGGTCGATGTCGGGCAGCGACACCCCGCGAGAAATGTTGCGGATATCCTTGATCGCATCCTTGACCGCCGCCTCGACCTGATCGATCTCCTGGCGCGCCGCCTCGCTGGTTGTGGCCTTGCGCAGCGCGTCCAGCCGCAGCGCGGCAAAGCCCATCAGTTGCGCCGGACCGTCGTGCAGGTCCGCCCCGATCTGGCGCAGTGCCTGATCGTTCAGCGCCGAGAACCGCGCCGCCGCCCCCTGCACCCTGAGCCGCAGCGAGACGTTGTGCGCCGCCATGTCGGTCAACTCCACCAACTGGCGGTCGATCGTCCGGCTGCCGCGCAGCACGATCGCCGACAGACTGCCCCAGATCGCCGCCATCACCAGCGCCACCGCCGCCCACGAGGTCAGCCGGGTCTTGACCAGATCGGTCTTGAGCTGGGTGCCGTTCTCATAGAACTCCGCCACCGCAATGATCTCGCCGGTGCCCCTTTGCCGGATCGGGCTGTAAATCTGCAAGAGCGGCACGCCCAGACTGGCCTCGGCCTCGTTCTCTTCCGCGCCGAGCGCGTTGAAATCGGCCCGCAGGACCCCGGTCCAGGCCTGTTTCAAATTCTCTGTCGGCGGAAAGCTTTTGCCGACGATTTCGGTGTCGGAGGCGGCGATGACCTTGGCCCCCTTGATCCAGATCTTGAAGGACACCACCCGCTGCCCCAGCGGAGTATTCACCAGCAGGTTTTCCAACTCCGTCAGATTGTCGGGCGACAAATGATCCTGATGCGCCAGATCCTGCGACAGGGGCGAGATGAAGCTTTCCATGTAAAGCGCGGTGGCATTGGCGGTGTTGCGCACCACCGCCTCTTCGATGCGGCCCGAAACCCAATAGCCCGTCAGCCCCGCCGCCGCCAGCAACACCAGACCGCTGGCCACTGCGAACTGTTGCGCCAGCGACCATTGCGACCAGATGCGGCCTGTGGATGTGGTTTGGGACATCAGGACTTCCGTTCAGCACAGCTGCGCCCGTCATGCGGCAACTTCGCCAGACGTCGGCACGCCATTCGAGCAACCATGCACAAGGTCCTAGCTTGCGACAAGCGCCGATATCACCCCGAACGTCACGGACCCCGCCAGCGTCGCCACCACGACCGAGCGGCGCCAGGCAAAGGCGGCCAGCACGGCGGCGATCCCGGTCAGCAGCGGTAATTGCCGGGTCACGGCCACTTGCAGATAGGGCATGACCTCGGCCGCGAACAGCGTGGCGATCGCTGCGGGGCCGGTCGCCGCCAGAAACCGGCCCAGCACGCTGCCCGCGGCCAGATCATGCAATCGCGCCCGCAACGGAAAGTAGCGAAAAGCCCACGTGCAGGCCCCGACGATCAGCACCAGCGCCGCCACCTCAGACCGCATCGCGCTGCCGTCCCGCCGACCACACCCCGGCCACCGCCCCGGCGAGCATGCCCGCCAGAAGCCCGGCCGTGCCCGAGACGAGTACCGTCACCGCCACGGTCACCCCGCCTGCGACCACGATCACCGGCACCTGGGCCCGCGTGAACATCGACAGCAGCAGCGCCAGAAATAGCGACGGCAACATGAAACCCAGACCCGCGTTGACCGCAGGCCACGCCGCCAGCGCACCGCCGCCCGCCCAGGCGCCTGCAACCGTCCCCGAAAGCCAGGCCCCATAGGCGCCAAGGCCAAGGCCGAACATGAACGGCTCGGAAAACCGCCGCCCCCGCGCCAGTTCACCCAGGGCCGCCGCGAAGACCTCATCGGTCAGCCCGAAGGCCCAGGCCCAGGCGTGCCGCGTCGTGCCATCCGCCCCGGCATGCCGCAGCAGCGACGGCCCGTACAGCACATGGCGCAGCGCCATCCCGATCAGCGTGGCCGCCGCCACCACCAGCGGCGCGCCCGCTGCCAGCAGGGCAATCGCCACAAACTGCGCCGCCCCCGAATACATGATCAGTGACAGCGCCACCGCTTCCCATCCGGTCAGACCCGACCGCGTGGCCGCAACCCCAAAGGAAAACGCGATCGGTGCATAGCCAAGGATCAAGGGCACCGAAGCCGCAAGCCCCTGCCCGAAACTCATTTTCACCGCATCACTCATTCGCGCAGCTAAGGGATGCCCCGCGCCCTTGTCAACGCTTTGACATGTCCCGCGATGCAAACCATGGCCAATGCCCCCTTTCATCGACATTGCTCGAATCCCGTCCAGGGCCTAGGATCACAAGAAGTTGAACATGATAAATTGAGTCTGACGCGCGATCCGGCAATTGACCTGACACGCCACCTTTCAAACCAAGACGCCGAAAGGATGCCCCATGGCGATGACCCTGACCGAACGCAAACAAAGCGTATTGTCGCCTGACGCGGAAGATACCGAAATCGAGGTTCGCCCACCATTTCAAGTGCGCGGCGCCAGCATGGTCTATGTCGTCGGCCACTTGCCCGGCACCATGGGGCAGGAATTGCTGCCGCCGGGTCTGGAACCCATTGTGGGCAACGTCTGGGTCACCGGCATGTATCGGACAAGCGGCGGCTGGGTTCTGGGCCCCTACAGCGCATTTTACACCGGAATGGCCGTCAAGGGTCACGATGCGCCCGACGGCCGGGAGGGAGTCTTCATTGTCAGTGGCAGGTTTTCCGACCGCGCCGGGCAAATCTTTCCCGCCTTCTACAACCGGCTGATCCTGCCCGGTGACGCCAGCTTTGCCTTTTCGCCGACCGAGGCGTCGGCGCATGCCGTGCTGGACGCAGGGGACGGTGAGGTTCATCTCAACGCCCGCCCGGGGCCGGATGCCCCGGTCTGGTACTCGGGCACGTCTAGCTATCTCGGTTTGGGCGAGGCCGGGGCGGTGAACCAGTACACGGTTGCAGTCTCCTTTCTCTATTCGGTGACGCGCGACATTGATCTGCGCTTTACTGTGGCCGAGGGTCGCCGGCTGGCCCCGTTAGGTGATTTCCAGGCCGATTTCGCCTGTTACATGGATGACCTGACCCTGACCTTCGGCGCGCCCGTGCAGGTTGGCGCGCCAATCGCCCAAACGGACAGCCGCGTCGCCCTGCTGGATATGCTTTCCCATCTGGGCAGTGCCGTGGCAATTGTGGAGGATGGTGGCCGCATCCTCTACCTCAACCCGATGGCCGAGGCGATCCTCGGCCCGCTCCCCAATCAGACCCGGACGCTCCTGCCCCCCGACGCGCGCGGTCTCGTGCGCCGCTTTGCGGGCGCGACCAAGGTTCACCCGACCCAGCCCCACACCTCGCTGCTATCCCTGCCTAACGGCCAGCAGATCCTCGCCACCGCCTTCCCCATCGCCCTGCGCCTTTCGGACGCCCCCGCCGCCATGGTCCTCTTGAACGACCCGCGCCACCCCGGC
>JANXPK010000191.1 GCA_025357355.1 Rhodobacterales bacterium | reverse complement strand
GCCCACGGTCGAGCGTGATGCGGAACCGCGTCTCCTCCAGCCGCAGCGTCTCTTCGATCAACCCCTGCGCGCGGCCAAGTTCGGGATACGCCCGGCCCATCTGCCGCACCAACGTCGGCACCAGTTTGTGCATCACCGGGTCCGCCACGCCCAACATATGCGCATGCCGCATCGCCCGCCGCATGATCCGGCGCAATACATAGCCACGTCCCTCGTTGTCAGGCATCACCCCGTCGGCAATCAGAAACGCAGTCGAGCGCAGATGGTCGGCGATGACGCGGTGGTGCACCTTGCCCGGACCATCGGGGTCCGCACTGGTCGCATGGGCACAGGCTTCGATCAGGCTGCGCATCAGGTCGGTGTCGTAGTTGTCATGCTTGCCCTGCAACAGCGCGCCAATCCGTTCCAGCCCCATGCCAGTGTCGATGCTCTGCATCTCCAGCGGCACCAGACGGCCGTCGGCGAACTGCTCGTTCTGCATGAAGACGTTGTTCCAGATCTCGATGAACCGGTCGCCGTCCTGCTCGGCACTGCCGGGCGGGCCGCCCCAGATGCTGTCACCGTGATCGTAGAAAATCTCGGTGCAAGGCCCGCACGGCCCGGTCGGCCCCATCCGCCAAAAGTTGTCGTCGGTCGGGATCCGGATGATCTTGTGATCGGCAAGCCCCGCCACCTTCTTCCAGATCGCTGCCGCTTCGTCGTCGGTGTGATAGACAGTCACGCAAAGCCGTGACTTGTCGAGGCCGAAGTCCTTGGTCAGAAGTTCCCAGGCAAAGGCAATCGCCTGATCCTTGAAGTAGTCGCCAAAGCTGAAATTCCCCAACATTTCAAAGAATGTATGGTGCCGCGCGGTGTAGCCCACATTGTCCAGATCGTTGTGCTTGCCGCCCGCCCGCACACATTTCTGTGCGGTGGTCGCGCGCCTGTAGTCCCGCGTCTCAACTCCGGTGAAACAGTTCTTGAACTGCACCATGCCCGAATTGGTGAACATCAGCGTCGGGTCGTTGCGCGGAACCAGAGGTGAGCTGTCCACCACCTTGTGCCCATTGCGGGCAAAAAAATCGAGGAAAGTCGAGCGGATGTCGTTCAGGGATTGCATTGGCGGCAGGTCCTTCCAAGGCACGTGGGTGGTTTGCCCCACCGTTTAGCTTTCCGGGCCGAGCCTGTCCATCGCCAATGAAAAACGGGCCGGTCCGCGGTGGGACCGACCCGTTTGCCGTTCAGGTTGGCGGCTCAATCGTCGACGACAGCCTCGCGCTCATCGCCAGACATCGAAAAATCGATCCCGCTGGCCGCGCGGATCTTGCCTTCGATGTCTGCAGCGACAGCAGGATTGCTCTTCAGGAACAGTTTGGCATTCTCGCGGCCCTGACCGATGCGTTCGTCACCGTAAGAATACCAGCTTCCAGACTTTTCCACGACGCCAGCCTTGACGCCAAGATCGATGATCTCGCCGGTTTTCGAGATGCCTTCGCCATACATGATGTCGAACTCGACCTGCTTGAAGGGTGGGGCAACCTTGTTCTTGACCACCTTGACCCGTGCCGCATCGGCTCGGTCAAGGACCGCGACACGGTGACCGGCAACGCGACACGGGTCAAGGTGGTCAAGAACAAGGTTGCCCCACCCTTCAAGCAGGTCGAGTTCGACATCATGTATGGCGAAGGCATCTCGAAAACCGGCGAGA
>JANXPK010000255.1 GCA_025357355.1 Rhodobacterales bacterium | reverse complement strand
CGCGCCCAAAGCCGCGCCTTGTGCTGATGGGCGAATTCAGCTCGGGCAAAAGTACGTTGTCCAACATCCTTCTGGGCGGCCCGACCCTGCCCGTGCAAGTCACCGCCACCCGCCTGCCGCCGGTCTACGTCAGCTATGGCGAGCCTGCTGCCCATGCCATTGCCCACGACGGCACCCGCCGCGAGGTCGATCTGACCGACTTTGCCGCCCTGACCCCCGATGAGGTTCGCTCTCTCCACATCACCATGATGTCGGACACGCTGGAGCTTTGCGACCTGGTCGACATGCCCGGCATTTCTGACCCCAACATGCCGCCCGACACCTGGGACGAGGTGGTGCGTCCGTCGGACCACGTCATCTGGTGCACCCACGCGACCCAGGCCTGGCGCCAGTCCGAGGCCGCCATGTGGGACCGCATGCGCGACATGACCAGCGGCACCAACCTGCTGTTGGTCACCCAGTTCGACAAGCTGCGTACCCCGCGCGACCGCGACCGCGTCCTGCACCGCGTCGCCGCAGAGACTGCCGGGAAATTCACCGCGATCTATCCCGTGTGCCTGCTCGACGCGCTGAGCGCGGGCGACGACATCGACCAGTGGAAAGCCAGCGGCGCCCACGGCGTGATGGAGCATCTGATCGACATCCTGCTGACCCCACCCGGCGCCGCCATTCCGGTGCCTGCCATTTCAGCGCCCACAGAGACGGCAGCCATCGCCCAGCACGCCTCCTTGCCGGAAAACGTCATCGAAATCCCGCTTCCGGCCGACACCAAGGCTGCCCATGCCAACACCCGCGTCACCCCGCGCCGGGTCCAGATCAAGCCTGGCGCCACCGTTCCGCCGCGCCCGCCGCGCCGCACCACCCGTGATGTCCGGGCCTCCGCACAATCACCCGGAGCTTTCTGAGATGAAGGTTCAGGACGAGATGAAGCGCTTTCTCGCCGATACCCCGGGCATCGACCTGGTGGCGTTCGGCGACCTTTCATCCGGCCTGATCCTGAACTCGGCGTCCAATACTGCCTGCCCGCGCGAGGTGCTTGACCTTCTGGGCGAAAAGGCCGCGGCCTGCTTTGCCCTCCTGCACGCCCAGGGGCTGCCACAAGCGGCGGCCCATGCCACATCGGTCATCCATTTCTCGCAAACCGGCTCCCGCGTCTTTGCGCGCCCTTCGGCCACCGCCGATGATGTCCTCTGCGCTGTCGCCGAACCCGGCGCCCGGCTGGAGCCCCTGTTGCACGCGACCACGGGTCTGGCCCGCAAAGTGGCGGGCGCGCCATGACCGCAGCCGAACGCCATCCGCCCACGATCTGGACCGGGGAACGCAGCCGCCGTGACGACCTCTTGGCGCGCCTTCAGGCCGAGCCGGCAGCGCTTGCCGCCGAGCGGCGTGCGCTGCCGACCAGCGTCCAGACCCGGCTCGCGGCCCTCCTGATAGAGATCGACGAAATCGTGCTGCCCCGGCGGCTTCACCTGATGTCAGGCCCGCGCGACGTGGCGCGGCTGACGGTATCGCACCGCCGCCTGATCGCCGTCGACCTGCCCGGCCGGACCCAGCCGGTGACCGACACCGGCAACCTGCCGCAACTTCTCGCTTCGCGCCTGCTCGAGATTGCCGAGATGCGTTGCCCGCTGGCCCTTGTCACCCGTCGCCGCACCGCACCACCGACCCAAGCCGAGGACGCCTGTTCGGTCGCGACCCTAGCGGAGGCTTTGGCCCTTGCCACCACCCAGAACGCCTTTGATCGCCTGCTGCGTCACATGGGCCCCGCCTCGGTCGCCCGCCTCCTGTGGTCGCAAACCCGTCCCGAAGGCCAATTCTCGGGCGCGCCCGAACGGGCAGCCCTGCTGCAAGCTTTTGCGCAAGCCTTTCGCGACATGGGTCAGGGCCATCATCCGCGGGCCCGCGTTGGCCCGCTGCGCACCGAAGGCATTGCCATCCCGATGGCCCAAGGTCAGGTTCTGATCCTGGCCGCGCTGGACAAGACCGGCTTTGCCGCCATTCTGCCGCGCCAAGCCGGTCTGGACGCCATCGCCGCCTGGCAGGTCACCTGACCGGACGCGCCGTCACGGTTTCAACTGCAGCGCAACTTCGCCGGACCACGGCTCGGTCACCCCGCGACCGCCGCCCAGATCTTCCAGAATGGGCCGCAACTTGTCCAGACTGCTGATCATGGCCGGACGCGCCGCCGCCATAGCCGCCATGCTGTCCCATTCGCCCACCACGATGAAGGTGCGCTCGCCCGCCTTGACCAGCGAGAAATTGCGCATGCCCGGCATGGTGCCTGGCGTTATCTCCTTGTGCAGACGCACAAATTCCGCCTCCATCCCCGGCTTAACCCGCATATGCACCACATTCATTGCCGTCATGGTTTCCTCCCCCGCAACCGCGCACGGCAAGAATAGCACAGTCACGGTGAGTCTGGCGATAGCTCCAGGCCCCAAGTGGACGCTGCGGCAGTCAGCCCGCCAGCGGGAAATGGCACGCCACTGCACGTGCGCCCGCGCCTTTGACCAAAACGGGCCGCTCGGTCCGGCAGCGATCCTGTACCACCGGGCAGCGCGGATGAAACCGGCATCCCGCGGGCGGGTTGATCGGGCTGGGCACATCGCCGGTCAGGATGATCCGCTCGCGCCGCACGCCGTTTGTGACAACCGGCCTTGGCACCGCCGAAATCAACGCCTGTGTGTAAGGATGCGCCGGGCGCGAGAATATCTCGCCCGCGTTGCCGATCTCGACAATGGATCCCAGATACATCACCGCGATCCGGGTCGAGACCTGCCGCACCACGCTCAGATCATGCGCGACAAACAGATAGGTCAGCTGCAGCCGTTCTTGCAAATCCGCCAAGAGATTGATGATCTGCGCCTGCACCGACACGTCCAGCGCCGACACCGGCTCGTCCAGAATGACCAGCTTCGGCTCCAGCGCAATCGCGCGCGCAATGCCGATCCTTTGGCGCTGCCCGCCCGAAAACTCATGCGGATAACGTTGCGCGTGATCGGGCAACAGCCCCACCTGCTCCAGGAGCTGCGCAACCCGGTCCGCGACCTCGGCGGCACTCAGCGCCAGATGTATCCGCAACGGCTCGGCAATCAGGTCCTGCACCCGCCTGCGCGGGTTCAAACTGGCGTAGGGGTCCTGAAACACCATCTGCATCTTGCGTCTGAGCGGTCGCATCTCGCGCGCCGACAGGGCCGAGATATCGGTGCCGTCAAACACCAACGTGCCGCCGCTGATGTCATAAAGCCGCGCGAGGCAGCGCCCCAGCGTCGACTTGCCGCAACCACTTTCGCCGACCAGTCCCAGCGTCTCGCCCGGCGCAATCGCCAGCGACACGCCATCGACTGCCTGAACCACCCGCACCCCGGCCCGTGAAAACCGGGTCCCGACGCGGAAGCGTTTGGACAGGTTGGTGATCTGATACAAAGGCTCGCTCATCGGCCACTCGCCACCACGCATGCGACGGCATGCGCGGTGCCCGTCAGGGTCGGCTTGGCCTCGTCACACACGCTCAGCCTACTTGGACAGCGCGGCGCAAAGGCGCAACCCTTCGGCAGGTTGAGCAACGAGGGCGGCGCCCCGGCGATGGAACGCAGGCGGCGCGGCCGCGCGCCATCCAGCGGCGGGATCGAGTCCAAAAGTGCCCGCGTATAGGGATGGCGCGGCTCGGCAAAGAGCCGCGCCGCTGTCGCCCGCTCGACGATCCGCCCGGCATACATCACCATGATCCGGTCGGCGAGTTCGGCCATCACTCCCAGATCGTGGGTAATGAACACGATGGAAGAGCCATGTGCCTTACGCAGCTTGCGCAGCAGGTCCAGGATCTGCGCCTGCACCGTCACATCCAGCGCCGTCGTCGGCTCATCGGCGACCAGCAATGCCGGGTTGCAGGTCAGCGCCATCGCAATCACCGCCCGCTGGCGCATGCCCCCCGACAACTGATGCGGATAACGGTGGACGGCCTCTTCGGGCTTGGGGATGCCAACCTCATCCAAAAGGCCGATCGCCTTGTCCCACGCCGCGCTTTTGCTCACCTTCTGATGCGCCAGGATTTGCTCGGCAATCTGCCAGCCAATCGTGTAGACCGGGGTCAGCGCCGTCATCGGGTCCTGAAAGATCATCGCGATCTCGCGGCCGCGCAGATGCTGCAACTCGCGCTGCCGCATCCCGACCAATTCCCGGCCCCGATAGCGGATCGAGCCCTCGATCACCGAGTTGGGGTCGGTGATCAGCCCCATCACCGCCAGCATCGTCACCGTCTTGCCCGACCCGCTTTCGCCGACAATCCCCAGAACCTCGCCCTCGAACACCTCGAACGACACACCGTCGATGGCGCGCACCAGCCCCTGTTCGGTGCGAAACGACACGGCCAGATCGCGGACCTCAAGGATCATGACGTCCGCACCCTGGGGTCCAGCAGGATATAGACCATGTCCACCACCGCATTGGCCATCACCACAAAGAAGCTGGCATAAAGCACCGTCGTCATGATCACTGGCAGATCAAGGTTTTGCAGCGCGTCAAAGGTCAGCTTGCCCACCCCCTGCAACCCGAACACCACCTCGGTCAGCAAGGCCGACCCGCCCACCAGCGCCCCGAAATCCAGGCCAAACAGCGTGACGAACCCGATCAGCGAGGTGCGCAGCGCATGGCGCAACAGGATGCGGGTTTCGGACAAGCCCTTGGCGCGGGCGGTGCGGATGTAATCCTCTTGCAGCGCCTCGGTGATGGCCGCCCGCAACACCCGGCCGTAAAGCCCGATGTACAGGATCGCCAGAGTGATCCACGGAATGACCAGCGTCAGAAACCAGCCCTTGGGATCATCACTCAGGTTCTTGTAACCCAAGGGCGGCACCCAGGAAAACAGCCAGCTGTCGTGAAACCGGCTTTGCGTCATCAGGTTCATCACCTCGCCCAGCCAATAGACCGGCATCGAAATCCCGATCAGCCCCAGGATCATCAGCACCTTGTCGATCCAGGTGTCGCGGTAGGCCGCCGCCAGCACACCGATGATCAGGCTGAACACCACCCACAACACCGCAGCCCCGATCACCAGCGACAGTGTGACCGGCACCGTGTCCAGCACCGCCGGCACCACCTTCCAGCCCCGGTTGACGAACGAGGTCAGATCGCCGGTGACGAAGATCTTCTTCATCATGGTGAAATATTGCACGTAAAACGGCTGATCGAAGCCAAACGACTTCCTCACCGCCTCCAGCACCTCGGGACTGGCATTGCGCCCGGCGATCCGCGCCGCCGGGTCCACCCCCGGCGTGCCGAAGAAGATCAAAAACACCAGCATCGAAATGCCGAACATCACGAACACCATCTGCGCCAGCCGCTGCAAGATCGCGTAAGCCATCAGCCGCGCCCCAGCTTGATCTTGCTGCGCGGGTCCAGCGCATCGCGCAAGCCATCGCCAAAGACGTTCAGCGACAAGACCGAGATGACGATCATGATCCCCGGCGCCAGCGCCACCACCGGTCGCGTGTACAAAAGCGTCTGGCCATCCTGAATGATCGTGCCCCACGACGCCTGCGGCGGCTGCACCCCGATGGACAGGAACGACAGCGCGCTCTCCGTCAGCATGTTCAGCGCCATCATGATCGGCACGAACACGATCAGCGTGGTGGTCACATTGGGCAGGATGTCCTTCCACAGGATGCGTGCGCTCGGCGCCCCTAACCCAATGGCCGCCATCACGAAATCGCTTTGCCGCAGGCTCATCACCTGCCCCCGGATCGGCCTTGCCACATAGGGAATATAGATCACCCCGATGATGAAGATCGGCAGCCCAAGCGAGCCGGAATCAATCACGAACGGCCCAATGGTAATGCCCTGCGTGATCAGCACGATCGACAATGATATGGCCAGCAGATAGACCGGAAACGCCCACAGCACGTCCAGCGCCCGGCTGATCACGCTGTCGATCGCCCCGCCGAAGAACCCTGCGACCAACCCGAACAGCGTCGCAAATCCCAGCGTGAACACCGTGGCGGCCCCGGCGATGACAAACGAATTGAGGCCGCCATACAGCAGCCGCGCCATCACATCG
>JANXPK010000170.1 GCA_025357355.1 Rhodobacterales bacterium | reverse complement strand
CTCGATGGCGGCGCGCGACAGCTTGCGGGTCTCGACACTTTCCTTGTGCATCAGATGGCCCAGATCGGCGGCGGTGCGGAAAGCATAGGCATCGCCCACCTTGACCAGTTGCACCCCCCGCCCCTCATAGCGCCGCCGCAGGGTCACCAGGGCTTCGGCGGGATCGCAGCCTTCGGGCAGGCGGGCGGACAGTTCCGCCAGTGTCACCGGCCCGGCAGAGGCGAAAAGTACCGCCTCGACCATCCGCTCTTGTTCGGCCTGCGGCGGGGCGGCGAACAGCGAACGTTCGATGGGGTCGTCCAGATCGCTCACGGCTCTCTCCGGCGGATCTCAAGGGCGGCGAAGGCATCGGTCTGGCGCAAATGAACCTGGCCCCGTTTGGCCAGCTCCAGCACGGCAGCGAAATGTGCGGCGGTGGCCGAGCGGCGGCGGGATGGCGTGATGTCCCAGCCGTCCGGCAGGAACGAGGTCAGCGCCGCCCAGTTCCCGGCATAGCCGATCAACCCGCGCAGCCGGTCCAGCGCCTGTTTCATGGTGTAGACATCCTGCCGGTCCAGCGCATAAGGGCGAAAGTCGTCGCGGGTGCGGATGCGGGCATAGGCGCGCATCAGGTCCAAGAGCGTCGCCTCAAAACGCACATCGCGCCGCCGCGACACCTGTTCCGGCACGCCACGGGCAAAGACGTTGCGGCCCAGCTGATCCAGCGCCATCAAGCGGCTTGCGGCCTCCCGCATGGCCGCCAACCGCTCCAGTTGGAAAGCCAGATGGGCGGCGAGGTCTTCGGCAGAAGGCCCGGCATCGCCCGGTTCGGGTGGCAGCAAGAGGCGGGATTTGAGATAGGCGAGCCAGGCTGCCATCACCAGATAATCCGCCGCCAGTTCGATCCGCAGCTGATAGGCCTGCGCCACGAACAAAAGGTACTGCTCGGCCAGTTGCAGCACCGATATCTTGCGCAGATCGACCTTCTGGCTGCGCGACAGGGTCAACAGCAGGTCCAGCGGCCCCTCGTAGCCATCGACATCGACGATCAGCGCTTCGGCGGCCATGCGTTCTGACGGGGCAAAGCGGTCGCTCTGGTCCCAGTTCTCGGCATCAGCCATGGCTTTGGTCCGGCATCATGGTCGAAAGTTCAGCTTGCAGCGCCGCAATGTCAACAGGCTCCGGCTTGCGACGGGCGGCGAGTGCAGCCTCGGCCCGTGTGCGGGCTTGGGGGGGCATCTCGCCCGCAGCCCCGGCCACCGCCCGCATTTCCGCCATGTCGCCCTTGCAATGCAGCGCTATGTCCACCCCAGCCGCCAATGAGCGCGCCGTGCGTTCCGACAGACCGCCCTGCAGCGCCTGCATGTTCAGATCGTCGGTCATCAGCAGTCCGCCAAATCCGATGACGTGCCGGATCACGCTGATCATGATGGGCGACTGGGTGGTGGGACGGGTGTCATAGGCCGAAAACACCAGATGCCCGGTCATCGCCATCGGCATGTCCGCCAAGGCACGGAACGGGGCGAAATCCTCGGCCGCAAGGTGCGCCCGACTGGCGGCGACAGTCGGCAAGTCGTGATGGGCATCGACAACGGTGCGGCCATGGCCGGGCATGTGCTTGACAACCGGCAACACGCCCTCGGCCAGATGCGCCGCGGCCACCGCGCGGACAATGGCGGAAACCGCAGCGGGATCAGAGCCATAGCAGCGGTTCTTCAAGAATGGATGGGTGGTGGGTGTAATCAGATCGCCGACCGGGGCGCAGTTGGCGTCAATGCCCACGGCCAGCAGTTCGCGCGCGATCATGCGGTAGCGCAGCGCCATGGCGCGAACCGAGTTGGTCCCTGCGGCGCGGACAAAGTCGAGCGGCGGGGTCCATTCGCGCCAATGAGGCGCGCGCAGCCGCTGGACCCGGCCGCCCTCTTGATCGACCAGAACCGGGGCATTGCGACCGACCGCATCGCGCAAACCGGCGGTCAGGCGGCGCAGCTGATCAGGGTTTTCGACATTGCGGGCGAACAGGATAAAGCCGAACGGGTCGAAATCCCGGAAAAAGCCGCGCTCCTGCGCCGTCAACTCTGGCCCGGCGCAGCCGAAGATGGCCGCACCGCGACCGATGTCACTCATCTTTGCGCGACCGGAATGCAGTCGGTGTTTTCGGCCTGCAGGGCGGCGCAGAAGCGGCGGGCTTCATCGTCATTGGCAAAGCCGTGCGCCCGCAGCCGGTAGAAAGTCTTGCCGCCGGACTGGGCTGATTGCACCACCATGGCCTTGCCCTTCATCAACTCGCCGAACTGCGCCTGCAAGGCGGCAAACTTGACGCGGGCCAGATCGACGGTGTCAAAGGCGCCAAGCTGGGCCAGCCGTGTGCCCTGCGCCAGTTTGGCCGGGTCAATCTCGACAATCGAACCGGGAGCAGAAACCGACTGAACGTCCTGCGGCGCGCCGGGGGCCAGTGTGGCAGGGCGGGCGTGCGGGCGCGGGCTGTGCGCAATCGCAAGACCGGCGTCGGCAATGGGGCTGGCAGCACTTCCCGGGGTTGCCTGACCGGTGAGGACAAGACTTGCCGCCACCACGCCGGGGGCGGCGGGGGCCGTCTGCGGGGTCGACACGTTCGCCAGACCGGAGGTGTCGCCGGGTTGCAATTCGACGGCACGCGGGGCCAGCGTCACCTGATCGGCCAAGGGGCCAGAGGTGCCGTTGGCGGCGATGGCGTTCACCGACAGCCCCTGATTGGAGGCTTGATCGCCGCCCGGATCAGAGGGTGCCACCCGCATCGGGCCGGCAAGGGCGCGCATCACCGGAATGCCCGCAACATCACGCACCGCCAGCCGGTAACCCCAGAACGCCAGGCCCAGCACCAGTGCCACCGAACAGACCGCTCCGCCCAGATTGACCATGCGCTTGGCACGATGCAGGCGGCCATCACTGACCGACGCGTCATAGTCGCCATCGAAATCTTCGAATTCAAGGTCCGCCATGTTTGCCTCACATGCAGGGGCGATACTCGCCTCCCCCGCTTTTTAACTGCTCGCTCCCCGGCGCTTGCGCTTCAGCGCATTTCTTCGACCGGAGTTACCCCCAGAATAGCCAATCCTGCCGAAATCACAACGCCCGTGGCGCGGGCTAGGGCGATTTTCGCCGAGGATGTGGCGGGGTTGCCGTCCTGCAGAAAGCGCAAAGAGGCGTCCTCGTTGCCGCGGTTCCACAATCCATGAAATTCCGACGCCAATTCATAGAGATAGAACGCAATCCTGTGCGGCTCGTTGCCCTTGGCGGCTATTTCGACCTCACGCGGGAATTCGGCGATCTGCTGGGCCATGTCGATCTCGGCCGCGTGCGAAAGCTGGGTCAGGTCGGCGCGGGCAAGCGCCGCATCCGACACATCCAAGCCCGCCTCACGCGCCTTGCGCAGGACCGAGTTGATCCGCGCATTGGCATATTGCACGTAAAACACCGGGTTGTCCTTGGACTGTTCCAGCACCTTGGCAAAGTCGAAATCCAAGGCCACGTCGTTCTTGCGCGTCAGCATCATGAACCGGGTGACATCCGCCCCCGCCTGTTCCACCACGTCGCGCAGGGTCACAAAGGTCCCGGCGCGTTTGGACATCTTGAAGGGCTCGCCGTTCTTGTAAAGCTTCACGAGCTGGATCAGCTTGATGTCCAACGGCACGCTGCCCTGCGACAGCGCCGACACCGCCGCCTTCATCCGCTTGACATAGCCGCCGTGATCGGCGCCCAGAATATCGATCAGCAGATCAAAACCGCGTTTCACCTTGTCATGGTGGTAGGCAATGTCCGGGGCGAAATAGGTCCACGAGCCATCGGATTTCTTCACCGGCCGGTCGACGTCATCGCCATGTGCGGTCGAGCGAAACAGGGTCTGCACCCGCGGCTCCCAATCTTCCGGCGCCTTGCCTTTCGGCGGCTCGAGCACGCCTTCATAGATCAGGCCCATGTCGCGCAGGGTCTGGATGGCCGCCTCGATCTTGCCGGTGCCGTAAAGGGCCTTTTCCGAGGAATAGACATCCATCCTGACACCCAGTTGCGCCAGATCCTCGCGGATCATCTGCATCATCATCTGGCTGGCAAACTCGCGGATATCGGTCAGCCAGACCGCTTCGGGCTGGTCGATCAGCGCAGAACCATACTTGACCTTCAGCGCCTCGCCCACCGGGATCAGATAGTCGCCCGGATACAGGCCCTCGCGGATCTCCGGCTCCAGCCCGCAGGCCTCGCGGTAGCGTTCATAGGCCGAACGTGCCAGCACATCGACCTGCGCGCCGCCGTCGTTGATGTAGTATTCCCGCGTCACGTTCCAGCCGGCAAAGGCCAGCAGGTTCGCCAGCGCGTCACCGACCACGGCGCCCCGCACATGGCCGACGTGCATCGGGCCGGTCGGGTTGGCCGACACGAACTCGACATTGACCCGCGCCCCCCGCCCGATGGCCGAGCGGCCAAAGTTGGCGCCTTCGCGCAGCGCCGCCGCAACCACGCCCTGCCAGACGAGGTTCGACAGCCGCAGGTTCAAAAAGCCCGGCCCCGCCACGTCGGCGCCCAGGATGCGCGGATCGCGGGCCAACCTTGCGGCCAGCGCCTCGGCAATGGCGCGCGGCGGCATCGCGGCCGGTTTGGCCAGCACCATCGCGGCATTGGTCGCCATGTCGCCATGCGCCTCATCCCGCGGCGGCTCGACCGCGACATTGGCAAAGTCGAGCCCTTGCGGGATCTGCCCCTCAGCGGCCATGGCGGTCAGTTCCGCCACAACCAGCTCACGGATATCGGTGAATAGGTTCATCTGATCAAATCCTGTCCCAGTGTCTTGGGGGATGCCAGAGCCGCGCGCCGTGGTCAAGCAGGCCACGAAAAAGCGCGCCTCCCGGTTGGGGGGCGCGCTGAATTGGGTCGTCAATGGCGGCGATCAGGCCTTGGGCGGGGTCGCGGTCCGCAAGTAGTGGGTTTCGCGGGCGCCGAAGAAGAAGGTGATCACCGCGCCGATGATCCACCACATCGGCTGCGGCACGGCGGCAAGCGCCTGCATCCGCGCGTCAAACCAGACCGGATCGAAACCCGCGACGACAAAGATGCCCAGCGTCAGGAAGGCCATCGCCGGGCGCGGCAACCGGTTCATCGCGTCGACGATATGGTCATAGCCGATCTTGCCCTTGGCGGTGGTGGGCACGTATTGCGGCAGGTTGCCGCCGCTTTGCGCCTCGATCTGGGTCACTGCGGCGCCGAGCGTGGTGCCGATTTGGGTCATGTCCATGAGATGTCCTTTCGTTGATTTCAGGCTGTTATTGGGTCCAGGCCGCCGTGCGCGCCTGATGCTGGGCTTGGGTCAACCATTGGTCCTGCGGCAAGAAGGCTTCGGCGCGCAGGATCCATCCGCCCTTGCCCCCGTCGCGGCGCAGACAGTATTTGCGGCTGGCCGGACGCGCATCGGCGACGGCGTAGTAATAGTCGCGCCGCGCAATGCCATAGGCGATGCCCAATTGACCGGGCTGCCTTGCCACCATGGCGGATGCCGCCGCAACCGTAGCCGGGCCAATGGCACCGTCGTCGGCGCAAGGGAAACCGCCCCGCGTCAGCAGCCGCTGCAGCACCCTGACCGCGTTGGCCCCGGCATTGACATACATGTCGAAGATCGAGGCCTGCACTTCCCCGGGCAACTGGCCCAGTCCGGGCCGCTCGAAGAAATGGCGCACAAAGATGTCGACCGCCTCTGACCGGGTCAGGCCCCTGACGTCGGTGATGTCGACCTGGCCGTCGTGGTTGATATCCTCGCGCAGGGCCCGCATCGTGCCGATGCTGACGCCGAAATTGGTGGCGCCGCCGGGGTCAGCAGGATCATTCACAAAGCCGCCTTCGCGGGCAACGATGTCTTCTGCAATCTGGCGAACGGTTTGCATGTCTGGCCTCACGCTGATCTGAGGCCGCAGGCTGACGCCTATCGGTTAATGCGCGGGTAACCTTGCGCGCGCTCAAGGACCCGATTCAGCTTGAGGGAAGCACTGCCCGACCAAACCACACAATCCGAACTTCTTGCTGCTCTCTGCCTTCTCTTCCCCGATAGGCCCAAGCCTATCGGGGACGCGCACGACCGCCCCCCGGGCGTGCGCGTCCCCTTCGTTGCCATAGTGCCCGGCCCAATCCCCCTTGCCTTGCGCTGCCGCGCTGCGGCAATCGGACCGATGAGGGCACCACAGGTGCCCTCATCAAACGGTCCTGTGGTGCGGCGGCGAAGATGACCTCAAGAGCGCATTGCCAAGGTGATGTCACAATCAAGCGAAATCCCGCCCTAGCTGCCGGGCTTGCCGTCAGGCTTGTAATAGCCCTGCGCCTTCAACGCATCGATGACCTCTTTGGGCATGTATTTCTCGTCATGCTTGGCGAGGATCTCGGTCGCGACGAAGGTATCGCCCTGCATCTGGCCCAGACCCACCATGCCCGCGCCCTCGGCAAAAAGGTCGGGCAGAATGCCGGTGTAGCGCACCGGAACCGTGGTCTTGGTGTCGGTCACCCGAAAAGTCGCGGTGTTGCCGTCGCCGCGTACCAGCGATCCGGTTTCGACCAGCCCGCCGATGCGGAACACTTCGCCCGGACGTGGCGGCTCGGTGGTGATCTGCGTAGGCGAGCGGAAATAGTTGATCCCGTCGCGCATGGCGTAGCCGATCAGCGCGGTCGACAAGGTCAGCGCCACAAACGCCACCACGATGATCTGGATGCGCCGGGTCTTCTTGAGGTTCTTCAGCCCAGCCATGTCACCCTCACGGGAAGATCGGCGCCAGCATCAGGCCGGTCGTCTCTTCGATGTCCAGCATCAGATTGGCGTTCTGCAACGCTTGGCCCGACGAGCCCTTGTTGAGGTTGTCCAATACCGCAACCACCACCGCCCGTCCGGGCAGCCGGTCGCCGATCACCCCGATGTGACAAAAGTTCGACCCGGCGATATCGCGTGTCGAGGGCAAGTCGCCGAACGGCAGCACCCGCAGGAATGGCTCGGCCGCATAGGCCTCGGTCAGGGTCTGGTGCACGGCCGCCGGATCGCCCTTGACATAAACCGTCGCCAGAATCCCGCGGTTCATCGGCAACAGATGCGGGGTGAACTGCACCCGCACCGGACGGCCCGCAACGCGCGAAAACTCCTGATCGAACTCGCCCAGATGGCGATGCTTGCCGCCGGCCGCATAGGTATGCGTGCCGCCCGACAGTTCGGCGTGCAGCAGGTTTTCCTTAAGCGACCGCCCCGCCCCCGACACCCCGGCCTTGAGGTCGATGAGGATGTCATCAAGGTCGATCACCCCTTTGGCGATCAACGGCCGCAAGGCGAACTGCCCGGTCGCCGCGTTGCAGCCCGTGCCCGCCACCAGCCGGGCGCCCGCAATTTCGGCCCGATAGAACTCGGTCAGCCCATACACTGCTTCGGCCTGCAACGCAGGTTGCGTATGGGGCTGGCCGTACCACTTGGCGTATTCCGCCGGGTCGCGCAGCCGGAAATCCGCCGACAGATCGACGATCTTGAGGGTTCGCGGCAGACCCGCGATCACCGCTTGCGTGGTTCCATGCGGCAAGGCGCAGAAACACAGGTCGATCTTGGCAAAGTCGATATCCTCGATCCGGGCAAGGCGTGGCAGGTCAAGGTGGCGCAGAAACGGAAACACCTCGGCCATCGCCATCCCGGCCTTGCGGTCCGCCGACAGCGCCGCGATCGCCATATAGGGATGGGTGGCGATCAGGCGCACCAGTTCGGCCCCGGTATAACCGGACGCGCCCAGAACGGCGATCTGATAGGACATGCGGGCCCCCTTGCTTGCTCAGGCCCTCTATCTGGCGTGCGGCCCTGCAGATGCAAGAGGAAATTGTGCCGCAGGCAAGTCGCGGGGTCAGCTGACCAGAATATCGTCCGCCAGTGCCGCCAAGGTGACCCCGCGCACCAGCAAACCGCCCGCCGCCCCGAAATCGAAATAGGCATCCGCCCCGATCTGGCTGGCATGGGCCATCGCATCGGCGACGCTTGCCACACCGGCGATGTGGTCCAGGACGATCGCATCGACGTTGTCGGCAAAATCGCTGATCTGATCCTGCCCGAAGCCTTGCGCAAAGACGAAGTGGTCCGCCCCAACCCCACCCGTCAAGCGGTCATCCCCCGCCCCGCCCGTCAGCGTGTCGCGGCCATCAAGCCCCGCCAGCACGTCGTTGCCAGCGCCCCCGGTAATGGCGTTATTCAGGGCGTTACCAGTGCCGTGAAAGCTGCCGGCCCCGATGAAGGCCACATTCTCGACATTTGCGTATTGCACCGAATTGCCGGTCGACAAGGACAGCACATGCATCGTCGTCGTCACCAGATCGGTGCCGCCACCCGCAAACTCCTTGACCACGTCCCGCAAGGTGCGCACAACATAAACGTCGTCCCCCGCGCCCCCCGCCATCACGTTGGAACCTGTGCCGGCGTCCAGCGTATCATTGCCATCGCCGCCAAACAGATGGTCGCGGCCCGACCCGCCGCTCAGCCGGTCATCGTCGCCCTGACCGAACAGAAAGTCATCGCCACCCGCCGCCCGCAGCACATCATTTCCCGCCCCGCCATACAGAAAGTCGTTGGACAGCAAGGTGCCAATCAGCGTGTCGGCGCCGTCAAAGCCAAACGCGGTGCCCATCTTGGTCAAAAGATCGAACTGCCCCTCGCCCAATGCGACCTCATAAGGCTCGTTGCGCAAAGCGGCGTCGGTCAGCGTGGTGGCGATATGTTCGGCGCCCACATGATCCGCCTGCACCTCGCCCAGCGAGAACGCGTCCATGGCATGGGCAAACGAGTGCTGATGCCTGAGGGTGATCGAGCCGTCGCTTTCGATGTAGATCAGGTTGGACGACCCGGTCTGCACCCCGGGATACCAGCCTATTCCGACGCCGTTTGCCGCAAACCATTCGAACGATGCGGCCAGCAGATCAACATAATCAACCGGCTGGTTCACATCATCGACCGCGCCGTCGATGTTGGTCTCGGTCACCAGCACATTGTCGCCGGTCAGGGGTGCGAAGATCTGGTCCAGCCGCGCGGCCAGCCCATTGGGGTCGGTCGCAGTGTTGGTCCCCATCCAGCCCGGATACAGATGCGCCGACCACAAGAGATCACTGCCAAGGGCGCCGCGCAGATAGTCCAGCGCCGACACATCGCCGACCTTGGTCGACGCCAGCGTCAGGAAATCGCCGTCATAACCCCAGCCGCCGACCAGAACATGCCCCGCCTCGCGCGCCTCGATCATCTGGCCCAGTTCGGCACAATGGGTGGCGTAAAGGTCGACGAAACTGCTGGTGGTATAGCTGGCATCCGACCCATTGGCCCGCACGGTGTTGCGATAGGCCGCGGCCTCGTTCATCACCTCCCAGCCATAGACCGATTGCGCGACGGATGAGTGCCCGTCCATCCAGTCCATCATGCTGGACCACGCCCCCTGAACCTTGGTGAAATTAGCCTGCAAGGCGGCATAGCACTGGGCGTTGGTCAGTGCAGGATGGGTGGCGTCGCCTATTCCGATGTTCTGGGTATCGCCCGACCCATAGGCCAGGGTGATCTGATAGCCCGCCGCAGACGCAGCCGCGAGGAACTGTTCGAATTGCGGGTTCATCGAGCCGTCGTTATTGAACGAATATTCGTTGAAAACGACCCGCAGGTTGTTAACCAGCGGCAGCCCTTCCTTGATCGCCGCGACAAAGGCCACCGGATCGTCGTTCATGCCAAGGGGAATCATCTGGGTCGGGTCTTGCCAGACGCCACCAGAGCCATCCGCCGCCGTCAGCGCGATGTTGATCATGTTCACGTCGGCCGTGGCAGAACCGATCGGCATGGTGGTCCCCATCTTCCAACGCGCGCCAAGCTGGCAGGCCTGATCGCGCAAACCGTTACCCCAGCGTTGTTCCCACCACGGCAACGCCAGGCGTTGCGGCATTCACCCCAACGCAGGCTCAATTGACCCGACTGTGGCGGCGAAAATCAGGCGCAAGCCGGGCGGAATTGCGGTTCGGCGGAAAACTGCGAGGGATGTCGGTCAAGGGCCGCTTGCGCCTGATCAGCGTTGGCCCGGTTAAAGACCACGGCCGTTTGCATCAAGGCAAGTGCCTCTGGAAAGGGCTCGTTGGCCCGCCTTCCGTTCGTTTTGAAACAGTTTCATTCGAATTAAGAATTAGGAATAACTATGTGTTTCTAATAGATAACCAATCACGTCAGACGTTCGGAAGACGGCGTCGCCCAGTCTTTCCGCCGTTCACACCCCCTCGTCCGCCCCCAAAGCCATCTCTCCCGCCCTGATCGTCAAGGGCAGGATATTCTCGCGCGGCGGCAGCGGGCAGATCGCAAAATCGGTAAAGGCGCAGGGTGGATTGTAGGCCTTGTTGAAATCAAGGGTGATCGCGTCCGCAGCCATATCCTCCCCGATCAGAAAGCGCGACGCGGCATAAGTCTCGACCCCCGAGGTCCAGTCACGGATCACGAACATCGGCTGCCCTGATTTCCAATGGGTGGCGAGCAGGATCACTTCATGGCCTTCATGGCTGAAATGAGCGCGGTGGGTCAGGGTGACGGTGGTCGCCCCTGCCCCTTTCTGGTCGACCCTCTGGGCCTGTGGGACACTCAGCGTTTCCCACCTCGCCCGGATCTTCCAGTCGGGATCATAGGGAAAATAACGCAGATCGGCATGGCGCGGCAGGGTCAGGTCGCGCACCCGCAAGGCCGGCTGGTCCTCGACCGTGTGGATCTCCAACAGCAAGCCCCCGACCCGCAGCTCGGGATTGCCATCCCCGGCGACAAAGGCATGGGTCCCCTCGGTGGTCTGCAAGGTAAAGCCGGGCAAAAGCGTCCCCAGATGTTCGGGCCCGCACGACAGGATCAGGTCGTTGTCGGGGCCCGAGCCCACCCTTTGGGCGCCCGGCGCGATCTCCAGCCGGTCGGTCAGGTTCAGCCAGCCATCCGCGGCCTGCAACGCCCGCAGCCGTTCGGCCTGCCAACGGGTATAGTCCGCCGGGATCATGCCCTGATCCTTGCGGCAAGTTCGGTCAGATCAACCGCTTCGATGTAGCGCGGGATGTTGGCCCAGATCGGGTGAAAGCCAAAACCGCCCTGCGTCAACTCTGCCAGCGCCGCCTCACGCGACCAGCCTTGCACCAGAATGCGGTACAGGGCCGCAATCAGGCCGGTGCGGTCGGCGCCGTGGTGGCAATGGATCAGTGTCGGCCCCTCATGCAGCCCGTCAAACAAATCGCGCATCGCCAGCACCACCTTGGCCCCGCCCTTTTCGGCCACGTAGCGTGACTTCATCGGCACCCGGTCCAGGGCCAGCGCGCTGCCCGCCGCCAGCGGGGTGTCGTTCACGGTCTGGCGCAGCGACACCACGGTCTTCACCCCAAGGATCGGCAATTGGTGAAAACCGTCGGCCGTGGGCTGGGCAGAGCGGTAAAGATGCGGGGTGATGCGGTAAAGATTGGGCACCCCGGCCAGCACCACCGGCTCGGCCCAGCTGGCGGGGCGTTGCGACTGGGTCAGGCCGGGCAATGGAAAGAACGAGGCGGGCAACGCCGCAATCAGGGTGCGACGGGTCAAGGTGGCGGCGGTACTGGTCAGAGGCATCGGGCCTCCTTTCACCCGCCAACATGCGGGGAAAATTCCGTTCGGGCAAGGGGGCGGCCGTCAGCCCAGCGCGTAGCCTGCCCCGCGCACCGTCCGCAACGGATCATCGCCGCCTTGCGCGCACAACGACTTGCGCAGGCGGCCGATGTGAACGTCCACCGTCCGGCTGTCGACATAGATGTCGCGCCCCCAGACCCGGTCCAGCAGTTGCTCACGGCTGAACACCCGGCCAGGCTTTTCCAGCAAGGTCGCCAGCAGCCGGAACTCGGTCGGCCCCAGTTTCAGCGCCGCCCCGCCGCGCAGAACCCGGTGGGTTTCGGGGTCGAGCGAGATGTCCTGCCATTCCAGAACCACCCCCAGCGCGGCAGGCCGCACCCGGCGCAGATGGGCGCGCAGCCGCGCCATCAGTTCGACCAGCGAATAGGGTTTGATCACATAGTCGTCTGCCCCGGTCTCAAGGCCCCGCACCTTGTCGACCTCTTCGGACCGCGCTGACAGCATGATGATCGGAATGCTGCGCGTTTCGGCCCGCATCTTCAACCGGCGGCACACTTCCAGCCCCGACACCAAAGGCATCATCCAGTCGAGCAGGATCAGATCGGGTGCCGCCTCATGCACCAGCATCAGGGCTTCTTCCCCGTTGCTGGCTTGCGTGACCGAAAACCCCTCGGCTTCCAGGTTATAGGCCAGAACCTCGCGCTGGGCGGGCTCGTCCTCGACGAGCAGAACCGTCGGCGCGGTCATCCGGCAGGCCCGGAAACGACGGTCTCACCCTTGGGCCGGGGCTCGCCCGGCATCATGCCGGTCGCAAGGTAGATCACCTGCTCGGCGATGGTGGTGGCATGGTCGCCCACCCGTTCGATGTTCTTGGCAATGAAATGCAGATGCATGCAGGCGGTGATGTTGCGCGGGTCTTCCATCATATGGGTCAGAAACTCGCGAAACAGCGCCGAATACATCTGATCGACGTCCATATCCTGCTGGCGAACCTCTTCGGCCAGGCCAACATCGCGGGAAATATAGGCGTCAAGCGCGTTCTTCAACAACAGCCCGACCTGCCGCGCCATCCGCCGGATCGAACCTGCGGCCCCCGGAATGTCCTGCATGGTGTTCAAGACCACCGTGCGCTTGGCCAGGTTCTTGGCATAGTCGCCGCAGCGTTCCAGCGACGAGGCGATCTTCATCACGCTCAGCACCGTGCGCAGATCGGTCGCCGCCGGGGCACGTATTGCGATCAGGCGGGCGCATTCGGAATTGACCTGCTCTTCCAGCCCGTCAATCGCTGCGTCGCCGCTGCGCACCCGTTCGGCCAGCGTGTCGTCGCGGGTCTCCAGCGCGGCCGCCGCATCCGACAGCCCCGCCTCGACCAGCCCGCCCATGCGCAAGACCAGCGCCTGAACCGCCTCAAGGTCACGGTCAAAGGCGCGGGCGATGTGGGGATCGTTGTTCATGGTCGCTCCTCAGCCGATCCGGCCTGAAATATAGGCTTCTGTTCTAGGGTCTTTCGGGTTGGTGAATATCTGCCCGGTCTCGCCGTTTTCCACCAGCGAGCCCAGGTGAAAGAACGCCGTCCGCTGGCTGACCCGGGCGGCCTGTTGCATCGAATGGGTGACGATGACGACAGAGAATTGCGAGCGCAACTCGTCGATCAACTCTTCGACCTGCGCCGTGGCGATGGGGTCAAGGGCCGAACACGGCTCGTCCATCAGCAGAACCTCTGGGCTGGTGGCAATCGCCCGCGCGATGCACAGCCGCTGTTGCTGACCGCCCGACAGGCCGGTGCCGGGCGAAAGCAGCCGGTCCTTGACCTCGTTCCACAAGGCCGCCTTGCGGATCGAGGTCTCGACGATCTCGTCCAGTTCGGCCTTGTTGCGGGTCAGGCCGTGGATCTTGGGGCCATAGGCCACGTTGTCGTAGATCGACTTCGGAAACGGATTGGGTTTCTGAAACACCATGCCGACTTTGGCGCGCAACTGCACCGGATCGACGCGGGGGTCATAGATATCCTCGCCGTCCATCTTGATGCTGCCTTCGATCCGGCAGGACGGGATGGTGTCGTTCATCCGGTTCAGGCAGCGCAGAAAGGTCGATTTGCCGCATCCCGACGGGCCGATGAAGGCGGTGACCGTCTTGTCGAGGATATCGACATCGACATCCTTCAACGCATGGTTCTCACCGTAATAGACCTGCACCTTGCGCGCCTCGATCTTGAATGTATCGGTCTGCACATTGCGCTCCAACCTGTTGTCTTTCATCATGGGCCCCTACCAGCGGCGTTCGTATTTGCGGCGCAGAACGATGGCCACGGTATTCATCGCGATCAGGAACACCAAAAGCACGATGATGGCCCCCGAGGCGCGCTCGACAAAACCCGGATCGCCGCGTTGCGTCCAGTTGTAAATCTGCACCGGCAGCGCCGAGGCCGGGTCGAGCAGGCCCGACGGCGGGGCGCCCGGAAAGTCGCGGACAAAGGCCACCATGCCGATCAGCAGCAAGGGTGCGGTTTCGCCCAGCGCCTGTGCCAGCCCGATGATGGTGCCGGTCAGGATGCCCGGCATCGCCAGCGGCAGGACGTGATGGCTGACGGTTTGCAGCTTTGACGCCCCGATGCCCAGCGCCGCATCGCGGATGCTTGGCGGCACGGCCTTCAAGGCGGCGCGCGTCGGGATGATGATGCGCGGCAGCGTCATAAGGGTCAGCACCAGCCCGCCGACGATGGGCGCCGAACGCGGCAGGCCGCCAAAGTTGATGAAGATCGACAGGCCCAGAATGCCGTAGACAATCGACGGCACCGCCGCAAGGTTGGCGATATTGACCTCGATCAGGTCGGTCAGGGCGTTCTTCGGCGCAAACTCCTCCAGATAGACCGAGGCGGCAACGCCGATGGGCAAGGCCAGCACCAGAACGACGAACATCATGTACAACGACCCGATGATCGCCACCCCCAGCCCCGCCGCCTCTGGCCGCTTGTCGGACGCATCGGGACGGGTCAGAAAGCCACCGTTCAATGTGACGGTCAGGATGCCCGCATCCTGCAATTTGCCTGCCAACACCAGCTTTTCCGGCGAGGTGTTCTTGTCAAGCTTGGCCGTCTCCATCGTCACCCGGCCCTTGAAGAACCCGTCGATGCGGCCATTGGCAAGCGCTGTGAATGGGATGGTCTGACCCAGCAGGCCCGGTTTGCTCAGCACCATGTCACGCAGGGTCGCCGCCGATTCTTCCGATATCAGCGCCCCGACGTCCTTGTCGGCCATCCCGCCGGTGTCGATGCCCTTGGCGGCAATCTCGGCCGACAGCGATGCCGCCAGCAGTTTGCCGTACCCGATGGTGGAAACCTTGGCCATCTCCACCGGATTGCCATGGCCCGACTTGTCCAGCACCGCCGCGTCCAGCGTGACCGGGAAGGTCAGGAAAGTCTGCTTGAACGCCGGCAACCCCTGCGTGAAGATCGCCACCAGCAACCAGACCAGTGCCGCCAGCGCCAGAAAGATCGCAACCCGGCCATAGGCCTGAAACCGCCGCTCGGTGGCATTGCGCGCGCGGGTGCGCGGGTCTTGGGTCAGGAGCGAGGCACTCATTCGTATTGCTCCCGGTATTTGCGCACGATCACCAGGGCAATGATGTTCAGGCACAGGGTGAAGGTGAACAAGGTCAGTCCCAGCGCAAAGGCCACCAGCGTCTCGGGGCTGCCGAACTCGGTATCGCCGGTCAACTGGCTCACGATCTTGACGGTCACCGTCGTCATCGCCTCGAACGGGTTCAGGCTCAGCTTGGCCGCCGCCCCCGCCCCCATCACCACGATCATCGTCTCGCCAATGGCCCGCGATGCCGCCAGCAGCACCGCGCCGACGATCCCGGGCAAGGCGGCGGGCAGCACAACCTGCCGGATCGTCTCGGACGGGGTCGCCCCCAGCCCCAGTGAGCCGTCGCGCAACGATTGCGGCACGGCGTTGATGATGTCGTCGCTGAGCGAGGACACGAACGGGATGACCATGATCCCCATCACCAGCCCCGCCGTCATCACCGACGAGGCAGAGTTGCCAAAGCCCAACGGCTGGGCGATCCAATCGCGCAGCATCGGGCCAACGGTGGTCAGCGCGAAGAGGCCGTAGACGATGGTCGGAATGCCCGCCAACACCTCGATGGCGGGCTTGACCCAGGACCGAGTGCGCTTGCTGGCGTATTCGGCAAGGTAGATCGCCGACATCAATCCAATCGGCACCGCCACCAGCAACGAGATCACCGACACATACAGGGTGCCCCAGACCAGCGGCCAGATGCCAAGGTCCGACCCGCCGCCGAACTTGGGGTTCCAGACCGTCGAAAAGAAGAAATTCTGCGCCGGATACAGGCGGAAGAAATGCAGCGTCTCTGACAACAACGACAACACGATGCCCACCGTCGTCAAGACCGCAATCAGCGAGGCTGCGATCAGCAGCACCATGGCGAATTGCTCGGTCGCGTTGCGGGCGCGGTAGGTCGGCACGATCCGGCTCAATGCCCAGCCGCCCCCTGTGACCACCAACACCAGCGCCAGCACCGCCAGCCAGACGCCTGAAACCCGGGCCATGCCGCGCGTCGCTTCGGCGGCGGCGATGGTCGACGGCGTCGGATCGTGGCCCATCACCACCCCTGCCGCCGCCAGCGCGGCCTTCAGCTTGGCGGGGTCTTTGGCCAGTGCGGTGGTATCGCCCCCGGTCGCCTCGATCCGCGTCAGTCCATCGGCCAGCCGGTGAACATCGGCGATCACCAACTGGGGCGAACTGCCTGCCGGAATGTCACTGGCAACCAGCAGCGACAACGCACGCTGCTCGATGATGACCGGCTGCACCAGCATCCAGATCACCACCAGCAGCAAGGCCGGAACCGCCGCCATCAGAAAGGTGATGCGACCGTAAAACGCAGGCAGCGAATGCAGTTTGCGGATGTCACCCGCGGCCGACGCAACGGCGCGGCGCTGTCCAAGGACGTAGCCCGCGATCCCCAGCATGACGATGATCAGGCACAGAACGCCGGTACTCATGGAATTTCCGTTCCAAAAGACATGAAGGGCGCGGCTGACCCGCGCCCTTCGGAGATCAGATCACTTCAGCGGGCCCATCAGCTTGTCGGCAGCCACGTCGGCCTGGGTCTGCGCCAGCTTGGGGTCCGATACCAGACCGTACTCGATCAGCTTGCCGTTCGGGCCGACCATGTCGTCGGACACGAAGAAGTCGATGTAGTCCTGCAGGCCGGGGATCACGCCGATATGGGCCTTCTTGACGTACATGAAAAGCGGGCGCGACACCGGGTAGGTGCCATCGGCGATCGTTTCGGTCTTGGGAACCACGCCTTTCATCGTCGCCACTTTCAGCTTGTCGGTGTTGTTTTCATAGAACG
>JANXPK010000040.1 GCA_025357355.1 Rhodobacterales bacterium | reverse complement strand
CCGATGACCTTGGTGCCGCGCTTGGCAAACTCCTTGCTCAACTGCGCCACGGCCCCGAACTCGGTGGTGCAAACCGGGGTGAAGTCACGCGGATGGCTGAAAATGATCCCATAATTCGACCCAAGCCACTCGTGAAACCTGATCTCTCCGGCGGTGGATTGGGCGGTGAAGTCTGGTGCGATGTCGTTGATGCGGATAGACATGAGGTCCTCTGACTGTAGTTGCTTCCTGGCATCACATAGCCTTTTTGGAACGGAATTTCACTATCTGGCAGCTGGTGGCCGGAAAAAAGATGGATCGTACTTCCCACCGCCGCCTGCTCAAAACTTCTTCCCCAAAACCTGCTTCCTGCCGAACTTGCAGCCCCTTTCCGCCGCCCCGCCAGATAATTTGATCAAACCATGCCGGCGACCCTTGCCCCGGCTCCACGCCAGTGCAATCTTGCCGCCAATCAAGGAGGCCACCATGATCACCCGCCGCGAATTCTACATCAACGGTCGCTGGACTGCCCCTGCGATGCCCCGCGACTGCCAGGTCATCGACCCTTCCACGGAAGAGCCCTGCGCGGTGATTTCGCTGGGAGATCAGGCTGATACCGATGCCGCCGTCGCCGCTGCCCGCGCTGCCTTGCCGCTGTGGGCCGCCACGCCGCCCGCCGCTCGGCGCGCTGCCGTGGTCCGCATCCTCGATCAGTACAACGCCCGCGTCGAGGACCTCGCCGCCGCCATCTCGTTGGAAATGGGCGCCCCCATCGACATGGCCCGCACCTCGCAAGCCCCTTGCCTGCCGTGGCACCTGAACAATTTCCTCACCGCCTTTGACCAGATCGAATGGATCCGCCCCCTCGGCCTGCATTCCCCCACCACCCGGATCGCCATGGAGCCGATCGGCGTCGTCGGCCTGATCACGCCGTGGAACTGGCCGATGAACCAGATCGCGCTCAAGGTCATCCCGGCGCTGCTGGCAGGCTGCACCTGCGTGCTGAAACCGTCTGAGGAATCACCCCTCAGCGCGATGATCTTCGCCGAGTTCTGCCATGGCGCGGGCTTGCCGTCCGGCGTGTTCAACCTCGTCAACGGCGACGGCGCCGGGGTTGGCTCGCAGCTTTCCAGCCATCCTGATGTCGAGATGATCTCTTTCACCGGCTCCACCCGCGCCGGTCGCGCCATCTCGCTCACCGCCGCCCAGACGCTGAAGCGCGTCACGCTGGAACTTGGCGGCAAAGGCGCCAACCTGATTTTCGCCGATGCCGACGAAAAGGCGGTGGAACGCGGTGTGCGGCATCTGATGAACAACTCCGGTCAATCCTGCAACGCGCCCTCGCGGATGCTGGTTGAGCGTCCGTATTACGAACGCGCCATCACTATCGCATCCGAGGTGGCGAATTCCATCAAGGTCGGCTCCGCCCACGAGTCCGGCAAACACATCGGCCCCGTCGTTAACAAACGCCAGTGGAACCAAATTCAAACGTTCATTCAGCAAGGCATCGACGAAGGCGCCCGCCTCGTTGCCGGTGGCCCCGGCCTGCCCGAAGGTTTCAACCGCGGCTTCTATGTCAAGCCGACGGTCTTTGCCGATGTTCGCCCCGGCATGACCGTGGAACGTCAGGAAATCTTCGGCCCCGTCCTGTGCATGATCCCCTTCGACACCGAGGCCGAGGCGGTGCAGATCGCCAACGACACGGCCTACGGTCTGACCAATTACGTCCAGTCGCAGGATGGCGCCCGCCGCAACCGCCTCGCCCGCCAGTTGCGCTCTGGCATGGTCGAGATGAACGGCGTCGCGCGCGGAGCAGGCGCTCCCTTCGGCGGCGTCAAATCCTCCGGCCGCGCCCGTGAGGGCGGGGTCTGGGGCATCGAGGAATTCCTCGAGGTCAAGGCAATCTCGGGCTGGGACATCGCCGCCTAATGAAGTTTTTTCTGTGGAGGCAATGTAGGTGCAATGTAGGTGGTTTGTAGGTCGTTCATTTTTCGTTAAGCTTCAGCCAAACCAGCGAAAGTAGCCGC
>JANXPK010000164.1 GCA_025357355.1 Rhodobacterales bacterium | reverse complement strand
GCGAGCGCTATTTCAAGTTCGACCCGACCATGCTGACCTTCGGCGCGGCGCCTGCGCCGATCACGCCGGAAAAGGACAAGTAGGGCTCAGACAGGCGGCGCGCGCACGCCCGTCAGGGCGACATAGGCGCCGGTCAGGTCGCTGGCGCCGCTTTGCGCAATCACTTCGTCCGGCGTGCCTTCGCAACTCACCTTGCCGCGTATCAAAAGCACAATGCGGTCCGCGTCGGCCACCTCGTCCACCAGATGGGTCGCCCACAGGATCGACATGCCCTTTGTCGCCACGACCCCGCGCAGATTGGCGACCAGCGCCAAACGCGCCGTTGCGTCCAGCCCGGCAGAGGGTTCATCCAGCAGCAACAACTTGGGCTGCGATAGCAAGGCACGGGCAATCTCGATCCGGCGCTGATTGCCGCCTGACAGCTTGCGCACAGTGCGGTCCAACAAGTCGCGAATGTCCATCATTTCGGCCACAGCCTCGATCCTAAGGCGCAGCGAACGGCCGAAATAGCCAAACATGCCACCGTGAAACTTGAGGTTCGCCCGGACGGACATGTCCAGGTCAAGCGAGCGCGACTGAAACACCACGCCCAATTGCGACAGGATGAAACTCGGGTCTTCGCGAAAGGTCTTGCCGAAAAGTTCAACCTTGCCCTTGTCCGCCGCAAAAAGGCCCGAACATATCTGGAACAGGGTCGATTTACCCGCACCGTTCGGCCCCAGGAGCCCCACCAACTCTCCCCGCCCGATCCGCAGGTTCACGCCGCGCAACGCTTCGAGCGTGCCATAGGACTTGGACACGTCTTCGATGTTCAGCAGGTCCTGTGCGGTAGTTGCTGCCGTCGTATCGGTCATCGGCGAACCTCCAGCTGGGCGGTCAGAATGGTTTCAACCAGTCGCGCCACATCCTGCGGGCTGCGGTCGGCCCCGGTGCCGGTCAGGCGCAGGTCGGCGGCGATTCTTAGCGGGCGGTCCGCCAGAATGACGACGCGGTCAGCCAGCCGGGCGGCATCTTCGGGGTCATGCGACACCAGAATGACAGTCGGGTTCTCTGCCGCGAAGATCGTGCGGAACAGCGCCTGCAGGTCGGCGACCACGGCCCGGTCCAGCGACACAAACGGCTCATCCAGCAGCAACAGACCCGGATTGACCGAGATCGCCCGCGCCAGCCCCAGCCGACGCTGCATGCCCCCCGACAACTGCCGCGGAAAGGCGGCGCCAAGCCCGGCCAGGCCAACCCGAGCCAGCAACTCCTCGACTTCAGTGTCGGTCATCCCCGGGCGCACCGCGCGCAGGTTGGCGGCAGCATCCAGCCACGGCAGCAACCTTGCATCCTGAAACACGAAACCCGGCGGCGGCGCGACATTCACCGGCGCGCCGCCAATCAGAATTCGCCCATCGTAGCCCGGTTCCAGCCCGGCAATCATCCGCAACAGCGTGGTCTTGCCCACCCCCGATGGCCCGATCAGCGCCACCACCTCACCTGGCGCCACGTTCAGATGGAACACGCCGAAAAGTGGCTCGGTAGCGGCAGAAAAACGCATCTGGGTCAGAGCGATCGTCACGGCGGGTCCTGTCGCCACCTGGCCACCCTTCGTTCCAACGGTCGCAATGCGCCATGCTCGATCAGCATCACCATGGCCACGAACACCACGGTATAGGCCAGAATCCCCGCCATATCGAAGTATTGAAAGAAGATGCCAACGCGAAAGCCCACGCCGCCATCCGACCCCAGCACCTCGAACACCAGTACCATCTTCCAGATCAGAGCGAGGCCGGTCCGCGCCGCCGTCATCACGAACGGCATCAGTTGCGGCACATGGATCAGCCTGATCCGCCGCGCCATCGGCATCCGAAAAACCGCCGCCAGTTCGTCGTAGTCCGGCGAAAGACTGCGCACGCCCTCGCGGATCGTGGTGATCACCAGTGGCGTCTTGTTGATGACCACGGCCAGTACCAGCGCAAACTCGCTCAGGCCCAGCCAGATGTAGCAGATCACCGCAATGACCACCGCCGGCATGTTCAGCCCGACCACGACCCATGGCCCGAACAGCCGGTCAAGGCCACGGACGCGCCCAAGCACAAAGCCCAGCACGCCCCCCAGCCCCATCGCCACCACGAAGCCCAGAAACGTCCGCAGCAGGGTCTTGGCAAAATCCTTGACCAGATGGCCGTGCAGCGTCAGATCGACCACTTCGGCCGCGACCACGGCAGGCGATGGGAAAAAGCGCGACGCGGCAACCATCGCGGCCCCTTGCCACAGCACCAAAAGCAGCGGCAATGAAAACCACTCCAGCCGGGCGCTGAACGGGCCGCGGTTCGCAAAGGTCAGCTCTGACGCATTCTGGTCCAATCCGGCCCCCCGCAGGCTACTTCTTGAAGCCCGACCAGAACGTGCCCGCTGCCAGATCAGGCTTGTCACCGATCACGTCCTTGCCGCCAAATTTCGCAATCAGCGCGTAGGTTTGGGTCGCCGCCTGAATATCGGCTTCGCCGTAGCTGGTGACGATCCCGGCGCGGTAGCCATCGCGCAACGCGGCAAACAAGGCGTCATCCTTCTCCGCCCCCTTCATGACCGGACGAATGGCATCCCACAACGCATCATTCGTCAGCAACTTGTCCTTGGTGGCGAAGGAAGCCGTCAGAAAGCGCTGAAACTCTTCATTCTTTTTGCGCGCGGTCTTTTCGCTGAACACCCAGCCGAGCAAAGGCGGTTGGCGCGACACGCCCAGCTCTGTCAGCATGTCCTTGACCGAGATCAGCTCCTGCATCCCGGCCAGCTTGGCCCGGACGTTGAAGTGCCAGAAGTTCAGCGCGGCCTGCGCCTCGCCCTTGGCAAGCTGTTCGTTGACGAGCGGCGGCGCGCCAAATTCGGCCTTGATCACGTCGGGCAGGTTCTTGCCGGTCTTGGCGTTGAAATAGGCTTGCAGGATGATGTAGCTCTTGTCGACCGGCCCTCCGGCGACGGCCAGCGTCTTGCCTTCCAGATCGGCCACCGTTTTGACCGGCCCTTTGGGGTCGACCATCAGCGCGCCTACGGCCAGCGAATGCGGTACAAAGGTGAAATCCGCGCCCTGATTGCGTTGGCTCGATGCCCAGATGAAGTCCGACAGGATCGCGTCCACGTCGCCGGTTTGCAGCGCAACCTGCGTCGCCCGGCTGTCGGCAGCGCCGCGCACC
>JANXPK010000836.1 GCA_025357355.1 Rhodobacterales bacterium | reverse complement strand
GGCATGACGCGGGTGCGGGAGTTGATGGCGGCGGGGCTGAACGTCTCTTTCGGGCATGATTGCGTGATGGACCCGTGGTATTCGATGGGGCAGGGCGACATGCTGGAGGTCGGGAATATGGCGATCCATGTGGCCCAAATGGCGGGGATGGAGGACAAGGTCAGGATATTCGAGGCCTTAACGGTGAACTCGGCCAAGACGATGGAGTTGCAGGGCTATGGATTGGACAAGGGGTGCAACGCCGACCTTGTGATCCTGCAGGCCCGCGATCCGGCCGAGGCGTTGCGGCTGAAACCGGTCCGGCTGGCGGTAATCCGGCGCGGCCGTGTGATTGCCCGCACTGAGCCGCGGATCAGCGAGTTGTTTTTGGACGGGCGGCCGGGGATGATTGACGGTGGGCGGGACTATGCGCCAAGGCTTTGAAGGGTCCGGATCTGGACGCTTTTTAAATGTAAATAAAATCAATGGGTTTGGTTTCAGAAATTTACCAACCGTTCATTCTTGCCCCTGCGGGAAGGATTGCTGGGTCTTGGATCGCGACTGTCTCCCCGCCGAATTCGGCTCCCCCATCGGAACTCTTTTTGGCCGAAGGAATTTGAATGTGTAAATATCAGGTAAAAACTGACATTTAACCCATTGATTTGCATTGATTTGTGTAAGTGTCCACATGTGGACGCCTCGCAAGACGACTTGGTCCCTGGATCCATGGGCCGCCCGCCCTTTGTTTCACCCCATCACAGCCTCGCCAGCCACCCTATCCCAACGCGACCCGCCGCCCTATATTGTCCTCACACCCAAAAGGAGGCCCTGCATGTTCCTGTTTGACCGCAAGAAGACGGAAATGGTCCGCCCCGAAAACGCCCTTCCCGGCCGTCCCGAGCCCCTGGCCACCGCCGAGACCCACTTCCTGTCCGGCCTGCCCCTCAAATCCCCGGTCCCGGCAGGCTATGAACAGGCCATGTTTGGCATGGGCTGTTTCTGGGGGGAGGAGCGCAAGTTCTGGCAGCTTCCCGGCGTCTGGCTGACCATGGTTGGCTATGCGGGCGGCATCACCCTCAACCCGACCTACCGCGAAACCAACACCCAGCTTACCGGGCATAACGAGGTGGTCCGCCTCATCTACGACCCCGCCGTCATCAGCTATGACAGCCTGTTGAAAACCTTCTGGGAAGGTCACGACCCGACCCAGGGCATGCGGCAGGGCAATGATGTCGGCTCCACCTACCGCTCGGGGATCTATACCTACACGCCCGAACAGGCCGAGGCCGCGCGTATCAGCAAGGAGATGTATCAAAAGGCGCTGACGGCGAAAGGTTTTGGCCAGATCACGACCGAGGTCCTGCCCGTCCCGACCTTTTACTTTGCCGAGGATTACCACCAGCAATACCTCGCCAAGAACCCCGACGGCTATTGCGGCATTGGCGGCACAGGGGTCAGCTGCCCGATCGGCCTGAAAGTGACGGCCTAAAAGTGACGGCCTGAACGTCGCGCCCCTCTTGCTGATCAGGAGAAGGGGCGTTAGTCGCCCCCGACGATATCCGCCTCGATGCTGCAGATCTGCACCTCGATGCCCTTGTCGAAGGTGCGCTTGTGTTGGTCGGTGCCGAAAAAAGGTCCAACCGCCATGATCGCCGGGAAATCGCGCCGGGCCACTTCTATTGGCAACGGTTCGGGGGCGCTTGGCCCCCTGGAATAGCAGATGGTTTCGTCGATCAGCGCCCCCACCAGATAATAGCCCATGATGCGAAAGTGCCGCGCCCGCGCCTCGACCGGCAGGTTGGCGGCTTCGAAGATGCGCAGAATGCGGTCCAGAAACGTCAGGACCGCGCGGTTGTTCAAGCGGAAGGTGCCGAAATACAGAAAGAATCCCGGGTTTTTCAGCGCCATCTCTCGGTAAGTCGTGGTTGCCGCCCGCATTCGATCTTGCCAAGAGCCGGTCTCGGGATAGTCCGCTGCCTCGGCGATGCACTGTTCAACCAAAGCTTCGAACAGATGCGCCTTCGAGGGGAAATAGTGGTAGATGCTCTTCGCCTGACAGCCCAGCCGCTCTGCCAGCGTGCGAAAGCTGAACGCGGCCAGCCCTTCGGCGTTGATCAGCGCCATCGCTTCCTGGGTGATCCGCTCGACCGACAGGGCAGGGCCGCGCGGACGGCGGGGCCCACGCGGCTTTGGCTCGGGATCGCTAGTTTGGGCCATGAACTCCGGCCTTTGGGGTTCAGTTCCCGCTCATTTCGGCTTTGAACTGGGCGAAGTCAACCTGCATGCCGTTGAAGATCGTGCTCATGGCGCGCGTCATCCCGGCCACGGCCACCGCCTCGGCGATCTGTTTGTCGGTGGCACCGGTGGCGTGCGTGGCGTCCAATGTGTCGGAATAGATGCAGTAGCTGCACGGGATCTGCGCCGCTACCGCCAGCGAGATCAGCGACTTGGTTTTGTCGTCCAGTGCGGTGGTGGCCAGCATCAGATTTTTTTGCTCAGACCAGATGCCCGGCAAGGCGGGATCGGCAATGGCGCTCACAAAGATTGGCAGGCCGCCGAGCGTGGCCTTGGTATCGGAGCGAGTCTGGTCGGCAGTGTCGGCCTGCGCGGCTGCAGCGCTGATGACGAGGGCGATAGTGAGGGGATGCGGGTCATTTGGTTCTCCTTTCGAGGCTGAACATACAGTGTAAGTCGGTGACGTAGAGGCATAACTTACATCGTAAGTCCACAAGTCACGACTTCGTGAGAGCCGGCCGCCGCTTGACCTGACCCGCGCCGGGGCTTAAGCGGCCCTGTCCCGAGGAAAGACTTGCCCATGCCCACTTTTACCGCCCTCACCACGCTGCCGGGCGAAGATGCCGCCCTCGCCTTCTCCGACGCTCTCGAAAAGATGACACCAGTGCCAACCGGGGTCGGCGTGTTCGAGATTGAGGATGGCTCGGGCTTGTGGGAGGTCGGCGCCTATTTTCTGGAACATCCCGACGAAGTGGTGCTGGACGTGCTGGCCCTGGCGTTTGGCGCCAAGCCGTTTGTCCTGTCCGAACTGCCCGAGATCGATTGGGTCGCCAAAGTTCGGCGCGAACTAAGCCCGGTTGAGGCGGGGCGATTCTTTGTCTACGGCTCGCATGACGCCGACAAGGTGCCGCCGGGGCGCGTTGCCTTGCAGGTCGAGGCGACGGTGGCTTTCGGCACCGGCCACCACGGCACGACGCTGGGCTGCCTTCGCGCCTTTGACCGGCTGTGCGAGGGCGGTTTCCGCCCCACCAAAGTGGCCGATATCGGCTGTGGCACTGCGGTACTGGCGATGGCTGCGGCCTGCGTACTGCCCGATGCGTTGGTCATTGCTTCCGATATCGATCATGTGGCCGTCGATGTTGCCCGCGCCAATGTCGCGATCAACCATCTGACGGGGCGCATCGAGTGTCTGGAGGCGGCTGGTTTCGCCAATCCGCGCTTGGCTGGGGTGGCGCCGTTCGATCTGGTGTTCGCCAATATCCTGAAAGGCCCGCTGATTGAACTGGCCCCGCCGATGGCGATGCACACCGCGAAAGACAGCTTGATCATCCTGTCTGGCCTTTTGTTAACGCAGGCCGACGCGGTCACTTCAGCCTAT
>JANXPK010000807.1 GCA_025357355.1 Rhodobacterales bacterium | reverse complement strand
TGGTGTTGCATGTGGCGCCCGAGGCGGTGGAGGGCGGGCCGCTGGCGTTGGCGCAAAGCGGTGACGAGATCACCCTGGATGTCGCAGGCCGCCGGCTGGAGCTGCATGTGGCGCAAGAGGAGTTGGCCCGGCGGGCGGCGGCATGGCGGCCCGCTGCGCGCAGCTATCGCGGCGGCTATGAGACGCTGTACGTGACCCATGTGATGGGCGCCGATCTGGGGGCCGACCTGGATTTTCTGGTTGGCCGCCGCGGGGCGGATGTGCCGCGCGAAAGCCACTGAGGCGCGGCCTGCGGCTTGCTTTGCCGGGCGTTCCCCGCTAAGTGCGGGGCGGGGCTGTTAGCTCAGTTGGTAGAGCGTCTCGTTTACACCGAGAATGTCGGCGGTTCGAGCCCGTCACAGCCCACCATTTCCCGCAATGCGGGCAGCCAGCGGAATTGCCCGTCAGGGTTGCAGGATCGCAGCCAGACACTCATTTCGAACCTTTGGCGCGGAATAAAGCTGAGGGGCCTGAGCGATCGCGAGCGCAGGACGCGCCCAATTCGCTTGACCAACAGCCCTTGCAGCAGGCCAATATAGATGGGCAGTGACCCGAAGACTCAGGAGAAGATTGAATGGCAACAATTACCTACCACAACGCCTTGGGTGACCTTGGCGAACTGGGCTCGATCATTGATGGCTCGACACTGACGCCGACGACGACGACCACAACTCATCTGGTCCTCACCGATGCCAATGGCAACAAGGTGACGATGATCGGCACCGGATTGACCTATGCGGGCGATGCCGTGACGGGTGGCACCATCACCGAGATCGACACCTTCAACGCCAAGGGCAAGGATCTGATCGACATCACCGGATTGTCGACTTCGGCCGCGACATTGTACACTGTCTTTCACTTTGGCGGTGTTGCAGCGGCGGTTCTGTCGGTGGTTGGGGGCGATGATCTGGTCATCGGTTCGGCCAAGGCCGACCTTCTGGTGGGCGGGGGCGGTGCCGACACGATCAAGGGCGGGCTGGGCGGCGATTACATCTCTGGCGGGACGGGCAAGGATGTGGAGACCGGCGCCGGGGGGGCTGACCATTTCGTCTTCGCAGCCGGGGACGGTGCCGACAAGATCACCGATTTCACCCATACCGGAGATATCGCCTCTGATGACCTGATCGCAGTGACCCAGGCGATGCATGATGCGATGACTATGGTGCAGAAGACAGGCGGCGTGCTGTTGAACTTTGGCCACCACGATACGCTGATGCTGGTGGGCTGGCATGTGGCCGATATCAACGACGGGGATTTCCTGCTGACCTCATAAGGCCGCCCGTAATGGAAATGTTTCCAGCGGCGCTTGACGGCGCCGCGCGGCTTCCGTAATACCCCCACACGTTCGGGCGGGCCCGGGCAGCTTGGCGGTGGTAGCTCAGTTGGTTAGAGTACCGGCCTGTCACGCCGGGGGTCGCGGGTTCGAGCCCCGTCCACCGCGCCAGTTTCCCCCATTGCTACGCCTTCGGGCCAGTGTGTTGACGCAAATTCTGGCGATTTCCGTCGGTAACAAATTGGCGATCTGGGGACAAAAAGCCAGATTTAGCCCATGCGTTTCAATGATTTGGCCGGTTCTTGCCCATCACGCGCCGCTCACGGTTTCGCGGGTGGCGAAGCCTGCGTGGCGACCCTAGGTGATAGGTGGCGCGGGCAATGGCTTGCCGGGCAGACCAACTGTCGACACGACAAGTCAGCATGGCCGCGCACGCAACATGGCTAGGATTGAGCCATGGCTTTGATGGAGACTTATCATGCGCGTGAACACAACTTCCGCCCTGTTGATCGTGGCTTCCCTTGGGCTGGGCACCGCCGCTCTGGCCTCGCCTGCGCCGGTCATGCAGGTCGACACCGGCTTCATCTATTCGATTGACCTCAAGGATGGTCAGGTCACGTTGATGGACCAAAACACCTACAATGTGCCTCCGGGTTTCGACCTGAACGCATTCGCTTTGGGCGACAAGGTCACGATCAACTACACCCCGATCGGCACGAACTATCTGCTGGTCGACCAAATGACGCTGTCGTAAGGCAGCGCGACCGTGATCGACGATGGGAATGCAGGGGCCGGAGGGCCCCTGTTTTCCGCTTGGGACAGTGGGTTCTGGCCAATGAAACTGCAGTCGGTGCGAGGCAAGCCGGGAGGAGGCCCACGAGGGTTTTTGGGCTGGGCAGCCTTTGAAGGTGCCATTGCAAATCACAGTTTTGCACGACCGATCACCATATTGTGCCCCCCCCTTACTGGAAAACGGCGCCCGGGCTATCACCCGGAATGCAAGGCCAGAGCCAGCCGGGCGACCGCGAGCGTCGCCGACCCGACCGGCCCGGAGTGCCCTGTGAGACTACTGGACTGGTGTCGCAGAACATCGGCCTTTCAGCCATCGGAGAAAACAAGACATGCGTTCGAAATTCCTTCCTCTCATCGTTGCTGCCAGCATGACCTTCGGCGGGGCCGCCTTTGCGGACACCACGACCGCCACGACGACCACAGCCACGACCACCACGACCACGCCTGCGACAACCGACACCACTGGCACGCTGACGAAGATCAAGGCCACATCGCTTTATGTGGTGTTGTCGGACGGCTGGAAGTACCATCTGCCGAAGGGCTTTTCGCTGAAAGGCTTCAAAGTTGGCGAGAAGGTGATGATCACCTGGGCCTACAAGGGCAAGTACAAGGATGTTGTCGCCATGAAGGCGGCCTGATCCGGCTGAATGGGATTGACGACAAACGGGGGCCATCAGGGCCCCCGTTTCAGTTCAGGCCAAGCCGGTAGCGGATATGGCCGTCGCTGGGCACGAAGCGGTCATAAAGGCGGCGCGCGTCGGTGTTGTCGGCGTTGGTGTGCCAGTAGAGCCTATGCCAGCCACGGTCACGGGCGAGGGCCATCAGATCCTCGATCAGGGCGCGACCGATGCCCTGACCACGCGCAGAGGGGGCCACGAACAGATCCTCCAGATAGCAGTCGTCGCCCATGATCCCGGTCGAGGGGTGATGCTGGTGAATGGCAAAGCCTGCGGGCCGGTCATCGCGGATGGCCAGCCGCATCTTCATCGTGCAGCCTTGGTCCATCAGGCGCGCCCAGGTGTGGTCCGTGACTGCGGCAGGCAAGGTAGTGGCGTAGTAGTCGAGAAAGCCTTGCCACAGGGTCAGCCAGCCCGCGTGATCGCCGGGTTCTGCGTCGCGGATGATCATGTCAGCCGGGCCAGGATGCGTGCCCAGGACCTGATGCCCTTGTGGAAGCATTCGAGGTCATATTTCTCGTTTGGCGAGTGGATCTGATCATCGTCGCGGCCAAAACCGATCAGCATCGCGTCCATGGCGAGATAGGTCTTGAAATAGCCCGCAATCGGGATCGAGCCGCCGCAGCCGATATAGGCGGCGGGGACCTGCCATTCGTCGGTCAAGGCTTGGCGCGCCGCCTCGAACGCAGGGTTGGCGATGGACATGGCACCTGCGGGAAAATTGCCATGGCCGTGCCATGTGGCGCTGCAATCGGCGGGCAGCTGATCCTCGACCCATTTGCGGAAATGGGTGCGGATGGCGAAAGGGTCCTGATCGCCCACCAGCCGAAACGAGACTTTGGCATGAGCTTCGGCCGGCAGGACGGTCTTGAAGCCGTCGCCGGTATAGCCACCCCAGATGCCGTTGATCTCGGCAGTAGGGCGCGACCACAGCATTTCCAGCGGGGTACGGTCTTGCTCGCCTGCCGGGATGGAAAGGCCGACATCGCCAAGGAATTTCGCGTGGTCAAAGGAAAGCGATTGCCATTGGGCACGGATCGCGTCGGGCAGTTCGGTGGCGCCGTCGTAGAAGTGCGGGATGGTGACGCGACCCTTGGCGTCAGTCATGTTGGCGAGGATCTTGGACAGGATGCGGATCGGATTGGCGGCAGCACCGCCGAATATGCCGGAATGCAGGTCCTTGTTGGCGGCGTGGATCGTCAATTCCTCGCCCAGAAGGCCGCGCAGCATGGTGGTGATGGCGGGGGTCTTGTCGTCGTAAAGCCCGGTGTCGCAGATCAGGGCGATATCAGCCTTCAACTCGGCTGCGTTGGTCTGCAGGAACGGGACGAGCGAGGGCGAACCGGATTCTTCTTCGCCTTCGAAGAACAGCGTCAGTTTGCCGGGCAGGGTACCCTTGACGGCTTTCCAGGCACGGCACGCCTCGACAAAGGTCATCAGTTGGCCTTTGTCATCCGAGGAGCCGCGCGCCCGGATCACCTTGCCCCTGGGGGTGTCTTGCAATTCGGGGTCAAAGGGATCGCGGGACCAAAGGGACAGCGGATCGACCGGCTGGACATCGTAGTGGCCGTAGAACAACAGATGCGCCGACCCGGTGCCGCCATGGGCGACAACCATCGGATGGCCCGGCGTCGGGCGTGACGAGGCTTGGAAGCCAAGTGAGCTCAGTTCGCTGACCAGCCAGTCCGCCGCGCGGGCACAGTCGGGCTTGAAGGCGGGGTCGGTCGAGATCGAGGGAATGCGCAGAAGGTCCATGAGGCGGTCAAGCGCCTGCGGCAGGGTGGCGTCGATGTGCGACAGGACGGCGTCAAGCGACATGGGGCATCTCCAATTGTGATCGGCAGGGTGGAGCCTAGCAGGAGCGTGGGGACTGTCCAGTGCGACGGGCTTGGGCTAGAAGCGTGCGAAATCATGCGGAGAACTTGAATGCGTATCATCACCGGACTGGCTTTGGTTGCACTTCTGGCAGGCAGCGTGCTGGCTGAAACGGTACCGACGGAAGTCAAGCTGTTGCAGGGGCGCAAGGTGACAGTACATCCTTATGCCTTTTTGAACGCTGACGAGTTGAAAGTGCTGCGACTGGTGGAGACCAACACCGAGGCGCTGAAGCTGTTCATCACGAGCCCCAAAGGGTACAGTGCGATGGCGGTTGCGCCGAAGGAGGGACTGGTGCGGGGCGGAACATTTCCGGCGTCCGTACTGGCGATTGGCGAGTTGCCCGACGCAGAAACGGCCGCAGCGGCGGCGTTGAAAGGCTGCAATGCCAAGCGCAAGGGGGGTGATGCCTGTGTTGTGGTTCTGGAGGTTGGTCCGGCGTGAGTTGATCCGACCTTGGTCTGTTGCAGGGGTCGCGGCAAAATGCCCAGTTCCGTTTTGCCGCCTTTTGATGCAGGTCAACGAAAAGCTTGGCACCAAGGTCTAGGGTGCGAGTGCCTGATGGAGATGTCTAGATGACCTATGATGCCGCTTTGGACAACGCCTTGAACCGTCTGCATGACGAAGGCCGCTACCGCACCTTCATCGATGTCGAGCGGACGATGGGGGCATTTCCCAAAGCTGACTGGCACCGTGAGGACGGCACCACGCGGGAAATCGTGATCTGGTGCGGCAACGACTATCTAGGCATGGGCCAGCATCCGGCGGTCCTCGCTGCCATGCACGAAGCGCTGGACAGTTCGGGCGCGGGGTCGGGCGGCACGCGCAACATCG
>JANXPK010000786.1 GCA_025357355.1 Rhodobacterales bacterium | reverse complement strand
GCGGCATAGCGCAAGCCCACCACCGACACGCCGGCCGTATCCACCGCCGCCGGGTTCTCGCCCACTGCCCGCAAACGCAAGCCAAACCGCGTGCGGTACAAAAGCCACGCCGACCCCGGCACCAGCGCCAATGCCACATAGACCAGCACCGAATGGCCCAGAAACAGATCCAGCAGCGGGTTCGGCGGCAACCCCAGCGCCGCCATGATCGGCGCATCGTCAAACCGCATCCCGCCCGTCAGCGCCGGCGTCTGCCCACCCAACCCGAACCAGCTTGACCCCAGCACCACCGTCAACCCCGAGGCAAGGAAGTTGAGCGCCACGCCCGAAATCAGCTGATTGCCACGGAACGTAATCGACGCCAGCCCATGTATGCCTGCAAACACCAGCGATGCCCCGACGCCCGCCAAGGTCCCCAGCCAGACATTGCCGGTGGCATAGGAGACCGAGGCTGACAGGAACGCCGCCACCAGCATCTTGCCTTCCAGCCCGATGTCGAACACCCCGGCCCGTTCCGAATATAGGCCTGCCAGACAGGCCAGCAGCAACGGCGTTGCCAACCGCACCGTCGATTCCAGTATCTGCAGGAAAGAGGCCAGCTCCATCACCCGGTCCTACCCTTGGCCAGCTGGGCAAACACCCGCTCCAACGGCTTTTGCACCATATAGGGCAAAGCGCCGGTGAACAGGATCACCAGGGCCTGCAACACGGTGATCACCTCACGCGGGATATGAACCGTCTTGTCAAGCGTCTGCGCCAGTTGCGCCCCACCCTGATACAGAAACCCGAACAAAAGCGACGCCAGCACAATCCCGAACGGATGGTTGCGCCCCATCAGCGCCACCGCGATCCCGATGAACCCCGCCCCTTCGACCGAGTTCAACAACAGCCGGTGCGCCTCGCCTTGAACCGAGTTGATGGCCATCATCCCCGACAGCCCGCCCGACAGCATCAGCGCGTACAGGGTGATCCGCACCGGGTCGATCCCGGCATAGACCGCCGCCTTCTCCGACTTGCCGAACGCGCGCAACGCATAGCCCAGCCGTGTGTGCCACATCAGCACCCATACCGCCACCGCGCAAGCCATCGCGATCAACAGGCTGATATTTGCCGGATTCTTGTTGGAAAACGGAATGCCAACCAACCCCAGAATATCCCCGAGCTTTGGCAGATTGAACGCCTTGTCGAACCGGGCCGTCGCCGGGTCCATGCTGCCCACCGGCCGCAACACGTTGACCAACAGATAGTTCATCAACGCAAACGCGATGAAGTTGAACATCATTGTGGTGATGACGATGTGACTGCCCCGCTTGGCCTGCAACCAAGCCGGTATGAACGCCCAGCCCGCCCCAAAAGCCATCGCCGCGACCATCGACCCCGCCAGCGCCACCGACCAATGCGGCCACGGGATCAACAGGCACGACAGCGCCACGCCCAGGCCCCCCAAGGTCGCCTGCCCCTCGCCGCCAATGTTGAACAGGCTCGCCTGAAACGCGATGGACACGGCCAGCCCGGTGAACATGAAGTTGGTCGCATAAAACAGCACATAGCCAAAGCCATAGGTCGAGCCCAGCGAGCCGTTGACCATGATGCTCAGCGCCGTCAGCGGGCTTTGCCCAATGCCCCAGATCAGGATGCCGCAGAACACGAACGCAATCGCCAGACAGATCAGCGGTACCAGCACGACATCGGCCCAACGTGGCATCTTGTCCATCACGCCGCCCCTTTGGTGGCAGACTGACCCGCACTCATGCCCGCCATCATCATCCCCAATTCCCGCTCGTCGGTCTTGTCCGGGTCGCGCTCGCCCATCAATTGCCCATCGAACATCACCACGATGCGGTCCGACAGGCTCATGATCTCGTCCAGCTCCACCGACACCAGCAGCACGGCCTTGCCGGCATCGCGCAGGGCCACGATCTGCTTGTGGATGAACTCGATGGCGCCAATGTCCACGCCCCGTGTCGGCTGGCCGACCAACAGCAAGTCCGGGTTGCGCTCGATCTCGCGCGCCACCACGATTTTCTGCTGGTTGCCGCCCGAGAAACTCTTGGCCGCCAAGGTCACAATCGGCGGCCGCACATCAAAGGTCGCCATCTTGCGCTCGGTGTCCGCTTTCAGCGCCGCGTTGTCCATCAATAGGGCATTCTGCTGATATTCCGGCGCGTTGTGATAGCCGAACGCCACATTCTCCCATGCCGCGAAATCCATGATCAGCCCCAGCGTCTGGCGATCCTCCGGCACATGCGAAATCCCCGCCGCGCGCCGCGTCTGGCCATTGGCCGCGTGCCCGGTCAGCGGCAGATCCGCCCCGTTCATCACGATCCGCCCGGTGGCCCGCGATATCCCGCCCAGCGCCTGCAACAGTTCTGACTGCCCGTTGCCAGCGACCCCGGCAATCCCCAGGATCTCGCCAGCGCGGATGTCGAACGACACCCCCTTCAGCCGCTCGACCCCGTGGTCATCCTTCACCCGCAACCCTTCAACCGCCAGCACCACCTTGCCCGGTGTCGCAGGCCGCTTCTCGACCTCCAGCAACACCTTGCGCCCCACCATCAACTCAGCCAGCGCCTCGGGTGAGGTCTGCGACGTCTTGACCGTCCCCACCATGGTGCCGCGCCGCATGACCGAAACATTGTCCGTCGCGTCCATGATCTCGCGCAGCTTGTGGGTGATCAGGATCACCGTCTTGCCCTGATCGCGCAGGCCCGCCAGAATCCGGAACAGATGGTCGGCCTCTTCCGGCGTCA
>JANXPK010000652.1 GCA_025357355.1 Rhodobacterales bacterium | reverse complement strand
GCCGCTGCTCCGGGTTACTAAGGCCTGATGATCCGTCTGGCCTGTCTTGCCCTTCTGGCCCTCGCGTCCTGCGGTGCCGCTGGCGCGCCGCAGCCGCCGTTGCCATCTGGCATGACGATGACGGGGACAGCCGAAATCGTCATGCCAGATGGCAACGGCGGCTGCGGCGCGCCAGCGGCACCGCAGGACGCGAGGGCCAGAAGGGCAAGACAGGCCAGACGGATCATCAGGCCTTAGTAACCCGGAGCAGCGGCAGCGGGAGCAGCCGGGGCGGCGGCGGCTGGTGCGGCGGCAGGGGTTGCGGGATACATCATGTCACAAGCGGACAAGAGCATACAGGCGAGCAGGGCAAGACGGATCATGATACTCTCACTTTGCCAGGACCAATAGGCAGAGAATAGCTCATTTCAGGGTCGCTTGCCAGCGGGCGACCTGGGCGCGGACGAGGTCCGGCGCGGTTCCGCCATAGGAGATGCGCGAGCGGACCGAGTTCTGCACGCCCAGAACGGCATAGACCTCCTGCGTGATACCGGAATGGGCGGTTTGCAATTCGGCCAGGGTCAGGTCGGGCAGGTCGCAGCCTTTGTGCTCGGCCAGGGCGACCAGTGAGCCAGTGACGTGATGCGCCTCGCGGAACGGCAGGCCAAGGGCGCGAACCAGCCAGTCGGCAAGGTCGGTAGCGGTGGAAAAGCCCGAGGCGGCGGCGGCGGCCAGGGTGTCGCGGTTGGCGGTCATGTCGGTGACCATGCCGGTCATGGCAGCCAAGGAAAGCATCAGCGTGTCGGCGGCATCGAAGAGCTGTTCCTTGTCTTCTTGCATGTCCTTGGAATAGGTCAGCGCCAGACCCTTCATCACCGTGAACAGCGCGACGGTGGCGCCAAGGATGCGGCCGAGTTTGGCGCGCAAAAGTTCGGCGGCATCGGGGTTCTTTTTCTGCGGCATGATCGAAGAACCGGTGGTCCAGCGGTCGGACAGCCGGACGAAGCGGAACTGGGCCGAGGACCAGATCACCAGTTCCTCGGCAAAGCGCGACAAGTGCATGGCGCAAATGCTGCTGGCGGACAGGAATTCGAGGGCAAAGTCGCGGTCCGAGACAGAGTCGAGCGAATTGGCGGTGGGGCGGTCAAAGCCGAGGGCTTTCGCCGTCATGGCGCGGTCGATGGGAAACGAGGTGCCGGCGAGGGCGGCGGCGCCAAGCGGGCATTCGTTCATGCGGTTGCGGGCGTCCTGAAAGCGGGAGCGGTCGCGGGCAAGCATTTCGACATAAGCCAACATGTGATGGCCCCAGGTCACCGGTTGGGCCACTTGCAGATGGGTGAAGCCGGGCATGACCCAGTCGGCGCCCTTGTCGGCCTGGGCCACAAAGGCTTGCATCAGGGCGGTCAGGCTGCTGATGGCGGCGTCGCATTGGTCGCGCACCCACAGGCGGAAATCGGTGGCGACCTGATCATTGCGCGAACGGGCGGTGTGCAGCCGCTTGCCGGGCTCGCCCACGATCTCGGTCAGGCGGGATTCGACATTGAGATGGATGTCTTCAAGATCGGCGCGGAAGGTGAATTTGCCGGTCTCGATCTCTGACAACACCGTGAGCAGGCCTTGGCCGATGGCCTCGGCATCGTTAGGAGAGAGGATGCCGGTGGCGGCAAGCATGGCGGCATGGGCGCGGGAACCGGCGATGTCCTGGGCATAAAGCCGCTGGTCAAAGCCGATGGAGGCGTTGATGGCCGTCATGATCGCGTCCGGGCCAGAAGCAAAGCGGCCGCCCCACATGGTGTTGGCGTCGGTCTTGGGATCGGTCATGGGACAGGCCTTTGGAGGGATGATGCGGAACCTGCTTTATACGGGCTTGCTGCTGGCTGCAAATGCGGCCTTTGGCGGGACGGTGGACCCCGCCCTTTTGACGGGCGACATGGGCAAGCTGGTGATCGAGGACGCCAAAGCCCTGCCCGAAGCCGGGCTGGTCGATATGTCCGACGCGCCACAAGCTCTGTCCCAATACAAGGGCAAATGGCTGGTGGTGAATTTCTGGGCGACCTGGTGCGTGCCGTGCCGGACCGAGATGCCGTCGCTGGACCGGTTGCAAGTGGCGATGCCCGATCTGGCGGTGGTGACGGTGGCGACGGGGCCAAACCCGAAGCCCGCGATCGAAAAGTTCATCGGTCAGGCGGCAGTGACGCATCTGGTGGTGTGGCGCGACCCCGATCAGGCGCTGGCCCATCAGATCGGGGTGCTGGGCCTGCCGGTTACCATCGTGGTCTCTCCCGCTGGCGCCGAGGTTGCCCGGCTGATCGGCGGGGCGGAGTGGGATGCGGCGGGGGCGCAGGCGGTTTTGGCCGTGCTGATGGCGCCGTAAAGCAGCGATTTTTCTGCGGAAAATCAATGGGGGGCGGTCAGCCCCCCAAACCCCCCGAAGATAATTGGCGACAGATGAAAAGGTCAGGCCGGACTGGCGTGCAACTGGCGGATAAGGGCCACAGCCTCGGGCGGCGGCGGCTGGTCGAGGCGGCGGTAGTCGGTGCAGTCGGGCGTGCGGCTGACGAGTTTGAGTTCGCAGAGTGTGCGGCGCAGGATGGCGGCATCGCCGAACAGGTGCCAGCGGTCAAGGTGCTGGCTGATCTCACGCTCGGTCATGCTGACGCGCTGCGGCAGGCGTGACCACAGCGTCCAGAGAGCGAGATGCTGGATATTGGTGCGCGCGGGCCAACTGGCGAGGCGGCCATCGTCGTCGAAATGGCGCAGCGCCTGACCAACGCGGGCAAGGTCGGCCTGCGGTCTGGGTGCGGCCATGGCAGCCCCGGCCTCAACGCTGGCGCGCAGGTGTTGCAGGTTGCGGAAACCGGCGCTGCGGGCAAGGCGGTTCAGGAGGCTGACATGGCCCAAAGGCTCTGGCGATTGCAGTTCACGGTGCAGGGCGCGGGCGAAGGTGGACAGGTCCTCGATGGCGAGGGGCAGTTGGGTGCGGGTCATCTTGTCCTCACAGGCCCTGATGTCGCGGGTCACCGACTTGGCGGATGGGCCGGGGAAAAGACGGGTTCGGCCTTGCGGGCAGGTTTAGCTGGCTTTTGGCCCGGTGACGCCTGGGTGAACTGCTGACCCGGGGGCCAGATTGGCCGATCACACGCGGCTTGCAAGGGCCGCCACCTCGGCATGACGGGGACAGGTGACGAGGTGGTCATTGACCATGCCGACGGCCTGCATGAAGGCATAGGTGATTGTCGGTCCGCAAAAGGTGAAACCCGCGCGTTTGAGGTCCTTGGCCATGGCCTGCGACGTGGCGGTCTGGGCCGGAATCTCTCCCATTGCAAATCGGTTCTGCTGGGGACGCCCGTCCAGATGTTTCCAGACAAAGTCAGAGAAACTTTCAGTTTCGCTGATCGAAAGGTAGGCCCGCGCGCTTTTGACCGCGCCTTCGATCTTGCCGCGGTGACGGATGATGCCGGGATCGGCGAGCAGGCGAAGCACCTCTGGCTCACCCCAGCGTGCCACGACCTCGGGGTGAAAACCGTCAAAGGCCGCGCGGAAATTGTCGCGCTTTTTCAAAATGGTAATCCAGCTGAGGCCCGCCTGAAAGCCGTCGAGGATCAGCTTTTCCCACAGCGCCCGGCTATCCCATTCCGGCACGCCCCATTCGTGGTCATGATAGTCCCGGTTCAACGGATCGCTCTCGCACCATGGGCAGCGCATTTCGGTCATGGTCAGGCCTTTCAGGGCTGGCAAGGATTTGCGGCAAATCCAAGATTTCACCGCTCTTTTACCTTTGCGGCCTCACCCTGCCAAGAAGAGACAGCAGGGGAGAACCGGCATGGCGCCGCCGCATGCAAAGCCCAGGATCGATGCCGACGCCGGCATTGCCAGCCCGCTCGGCGTGGCAATCGGGGTCGCCGACCGCGAAACCATCGCGATGGTGGCCGAAGCGGTGCGCACGCGGCGTTTGCGGCTGGCTTACCAGCCAGTGGTGCTGTCGCGTGATCCCAAACGCGTCGCCTTTTACGAAGGGCTGATCCGCGTGACCGAACCCAATGGGCGAATCATTCCGGCGCGCGATTTCATTGGCGCTGTGGAGGGACAGGAACTGGGTCGCGAGATTGACTGCGCGGCGCTGGAGTTTGGCTTGGCGACACTGGCGCGGAACAGTTTCCTGCGCGTCTCGGTCAACATGTCGGCGCGGTCCATCGGCTATCCGCGCTGGATGTGGACGCTCAAACGCGGGCTGGACCGCGACCCCACCGTTGGCGAACGCCTGATCCTGGAGATCAGCGAAAACTCGGCCATGCTGGTGCCGGAACTGGTGCTGAAGTTCATGGAAGAGGTGCAGCGCAGGGGCGTGGCCTTTGCTCTGGACGATTTTGGTTCGGGCTTTACGGCGATTCGCTTTTTCAAGGATTTCCTGTTTGATATCCTGAAGATCGACAGTCAGTTCATCCGCAACATCCACCTTGATCCCGACAACCAGGCGCTGACCAAGGCGCTGCTGTCAATTGGCCGTCATTTCGAGATGTTCACCGCGGCCAACGGGGTGGAACTGCCAGAAGAGGCGGAATGTCTGCGAAAGCTTGGCGTCGGGTGCCAGCAAGGCTATCTTTATGGCGCGCCAAGCGTCAAGCCGAACTGGAGTGCTGCCGAACTGGCCAAGACGGGTTGAGGCCCGCTGCGGCATCATAACCGCCATGCAGCCGCATCTGAATCTTGCTTTTGCAGGCTTTCCCGCCTAGGGCATGCTGCAGAGCGGCGAGGACATGCCGCAGTGCACGTCAAAGGGGCGAGGAACCATGACCAATGTTGTGATCGTATCGGCGGGGCGCACCGCCGTGGGCAGCTTCAACGGCGCTTTCGCCGCAACACCGGCGCATGATCTGGGTTCAGCCATGATCGAAGCCGTCGTCGCCCGGGCCGGCATTGACAAGGCCGAGGTGTCGGAAACCATTCTGGGTCAGGTGCTGACGGCCGGTCAGGGCCAGAACCCGGCGCGTCAGGCGCATATCAAGGCCGGCCTGCCCAGAGAGTCCAGTGCATGGAGCATCAATCAGGTCTGCGGTTCGGGACTGCGCGCCGTCGCGTTGGGCGCCATGCACATCCAGTTGGGTGATGCCGCCATCGTGGTCGCCGGTGGTCAGGAAAGCATGAGCCTTTCGCCCCATGTCGCGCATCTGCGCGCCGGGCAGAAGATGGGCGATCTGTCGTTCATCGACAGCATGATCAAGGACGGTCTGTGGGATGCCTTCAACGGCTATCACATGGGTCAGACCGCCGAAAACGTCGCCAACCAATGGCAAATCAGCCGCGATATGCAAGACGCTTTTGCGCTCGCCAGCCAGAACAAGGCCGAGGCCGCGCAAAAGGCCGGGCGCTTTGTCGACGAAATCGTGCCCTTCGTGGTCAAGACCCGCAAGGGCGACATCACCGTCGATCAGGACGAATACATCCGCCATGGCGCCACGCTGGACAGCATGTCCAAACTGCGCCCGGCCTTTACCAAGGAAGGCTCGGTCACGGCGGGCAATGCCAGCGGACTGAACGATGGCGCGGCGGGGGTGCTGCTGATGTCGGCGGCCGAGGCTGAAAAGCGTGGACTGACGCCACTGGCGCGCATTGCATCCTATGCCACCGCCGGAGTGGACCCGTCGATCATGGGCGTGGGGCCGATCTTTGCCAGCCGCAAGGCGTTGGAAAAGGCGGGCTGGAAAGTCTCCGATCTGGATCTGGTCGAGGCGAACGAGGCTTTTGCGGCGCAGGCATGTGCGGTCAACAAGGACATGGGCTGGGACCCGGCGATCGTCAACGTCAACGGTGGGGCGATTGCCATTGGCCACCCGATTGGCGCCTCGGGTGCGCGCATCCTGAACACGCTGATCTATGAGATGGGGCGGCGCGATGCCAAA
>JANXPK010000615.1 GCA_025357355.1 Rhodobacterales bacterium | reverse complement strand
CCAGCCCGATCTCCCTTGCCTTGCGCTGGCGCGCCGCGGCAATCGGACCGATGAGGGCTACACTGTAGCCCGCATCAGACGGTCCTCTAGCATGGGTGGCGAAAGCGGCCATCAGGGTGTTTCCATCAAGATAAATCGTGTTCTAAGGACCAATGATGTCAGTCGGGGCATTCAGTTCGGCTTCGATGAACCGTTCGAAGGCGTCGAGGTCGAAAGGTTCATAGGCGCCGAAGCTTTGCATCCAGGTGAAGCCGTCGCGCATGGCATCGGGCTCCAGCTTGCACCAATTGATCCGGCCACGCTTCTCCTGGCTGATCAGCCCGGCCTCGGCGAGGATGGTCAGGTGCTTGGAAATGGCGGCCAGAGATATCTGGAAGGGGGCGGCGACATCGGTGACGGCCATGTCGTCCTCTAAAAGCATCGACAGGATCGCCCGGCGGGTCGGGTCGGCAAGGGCGGAGAAGATGGTGTCGAGCGAGGCGGCCATGGCGCCAGTATTGCCGGGCGTGGCGTGATGGTCAACCTTTGGGTTGAATATGACGGGCGCCGTTTGGCGGGGAAGGGGTCAACGAAGTATAGGAAAATCAATGGGTTGACCTGCAACGTCGCGACTTGACTTGCGATGGGTCAATTCGTAGAAGCAATCGACTGTCAGAGAGGCGTTTTCATGAGCGACGATCCTGACCTGGCGCGACTTCGCTCGCTGGAAGAGCGGCTCGCCAAGGCCACGGAAAAGCCGCCCGAAAAGGCCGAAACGACGGGCACAAGTTTCTCGCAGGGCGAATTGGCCTGGAGGATGGTGATCGAGCTGGTGACGGGAATGCTCCTGGGGCTGGCGATCGGTTACGGGCTGGATGTGGCATTCCACACCTTGCCGATCTTCCTCGTGGTCTTTGCGCTCTTTGGTTTTGCCGCGGGCATCAGGACGATGATGCAGACGGCCAAGCTGATGACGGGGCAGGCGACAAAGGGCGAAGGGGAATAGACGTGGCAGATGCAGCAGCGGGCGGACCACAGTTCTTGCCGATGGAGCAGTTCGGCATTCATCCCCTGTTCGGGGGCGACACCCTGCACTGGTACACCCCGTCCAACGTGACGCTGTGGATGGCGATTGCCACGCTGGCGGCCATCGCACTGTTCGTCCTGGGCACCGCGCGGCGGTCGATCATTCCGGGCCGTGCCCAGGGGATTGCCGAGATCCTGTATACCTTCGTGCATGACATGGTGGTGGACACCGCCGGCCATGACGCCGTGAGGTTCTTTCCCTATGTGATGACGCTCTTTACTTTCATCCTGATGTCGAACTATCTGGGCCTGATCCCCGGCGGCTTCACTTCGACCTCGCATATCGCCGTCACCGCGATCATGGCGCTGGCGGTGTTCCTGACGGTGACGGTGCTGGGGTTCGTGCTGAACGGCGCGTCGTTCCTGGGCCTGTTCTGGGTATCTTCGGCCCCCCTGGTACTGCGCCCGGTGCTGGCGGTGATCGAACTGATGTCCTACTTCGTCCGCCCGATGAGCCATTCCATTCGTCTGGCGGGCAACATGATGGCCGGTCACACCGTGATCAGCGTCTTTGCGACCTTCGGTTTCTATGCGCTGATCTCGCCCTTGTCGGTGATCGGTATCGTCGCGATGTACGGCTTTGAAGTGCTGGTTTGCGGCATTCAGGCCTATGTCTTTGCCATTCTGACCTGCGTCTATCTGCGGGACGCCCTGCATCCTCATCACTGACCTGCACGCAGCGGTCGGTTCAACCCAATACCAGTCCAAGGAGAACTAACATGAGCGGCAATATCGTAAACATGGGTGCTTATATCGGTGCGGGCCTGGCTTGTATCGGCATGGGCTGCGCCGCCATCGGCGTGGGCAACGTGGCAGGCAACTTCCTGGCCGGCGCGCTGCGCAACCCCTCGGCCGCACCGGGCCAAACCCCCATGCTGTTCATCGGCATCGCCTTCGCCGAAGCCTTCGGGATCTTCTCGTTCCTGGTGGCGCTGCTGTTGATGTTCGTGCTCAAGGCCTGATCCGCAGCTTGTCGTGACCGACGGAGGGCCTGCGGGCCCTCCGCCCGAACAGCCAAGCGCGATGGAGGGACATCATGGCCACCACACCCACTGAAGCCGCAAGCTCCGGCACGATGCCGCAGCTGGACTTTGCCACCTTCCCGAACCAGATCTTCTGGCTCATCGTCACGCTGGTCGTGATCTATCTGGTGCTGTCGCGCGTCGCCCTGCCGCGCATCGCGGGCATTCTGGCGGAACGCCGCGGCACCATCGCCGGTGACCTTGCGGCGGCGCAAGAGCTGAAGGGCAGGGCGGTCGATGCCGAGAACGCCTATCAGAACGCGCTGACCCGAGCGCGGGCCGAGGCGGCCAAGATCATTGCGGCGACCAAGGCCGATATCCAGAAGGATCTGGATGCCGCCATTGCCAAGGCCGACGTGCAAATCGCCGCGAAGGCCGCCGAGAGCGAGAAGGCGATTGCCGAGATCAAGGCGGGTGCTGTCGATGCCGTAGCGGAAGTTGCCCGGTCAACGGCGGGCGAACTGGTTGCGGCTCTGGGTGGCAAGGCTGATGCGTCGGCCATCACGGCTGCCGTCTCTGCCCGGCTGAAGGGATAAGATCATGAAAAGACTGATGGTTGCCCTGCTGCTGACTGCCACCCCGGCCTTTGCCGAAGGTGAGGGCGCGCCGTTCTTCAGCCTGCACAACGCCGAATTCGTCGTGACGGTGGCCTTTGTCGTCTTTGTCGGTCTGGTGATCTATCTGGGCGTGCCCAGGCTGATGGGGCGGATGCTCGACACCCGCGCGACCCTGATCCGCAACGAACTGGAAGAGGCGCGGCTGTTGCGCGAAGAGGCCAAGGCCTTGCTGGCGTCCTACGACAAGAAGATGAAAGACGTGGCCGAACAGTCCGCACGGATCATCGCAGGTGCCAAGGAAGAGGCGCAGGCCGCGGCAACACAGGCGCAGGTTGATCTGCAAGCCTCGATTGCGCGGCGATTGGCGGCGGCGGGCGATCAGATCGACCAGGCGGTCAAGACGGCTGAAAGGGCGATACGCGATCAGGCGATCACGGTGTCGATTGCGGTGGCCGGTGAAGTGCTGGCCCGGCAGATGACGGCCGCGGGGGCAAAGGCCTCAATCGACGCCGCGATTGCCGAAGTGGCGGCCAAGTTGCACTGAAAGGCTTTGGGAATGACAAAGGCCCGGGCGGTTGCCCGGGCCTTTGCGTTTGGTGGGTCCGGTCAGTTGTTCGGATGGATGATGATTTCGACCCGGCGGTTCTGTGCACGACCGGCGACGGTCAGATTGGTGGCGACCGGCTGATCCTCGCCGCGGCCTACGGCTGTCAGACGCCCGGCGGGAACGCCGGAACTCATCAGGATGTTGGCCACGGCATAGGCGCGCTGCTGCGACAGGTCCATGTTATGGGCGGCGGTGCCGGTGTTGTCGGTGTGGCCGATGACCCGGATCGTGCTGTTGGGATAGGTGACGAGGTTCGCGGCAATCCCGCTCAGTTCGCGTTGCAGATCGGGGCGAACGGCGGCGCTGTCGGTGGCGAAGAGAACGTCATCGGGCAGGTTGACAACCAGATTGCCGCCACGTTTGGTCACGGTCACGTTGGGGTTGCCAAGGCGGTCACGCAAGTCGGCGGCCTGCTGGTCCAGATTGGCGCCGACCATGCCACCGACCAGCCCGCCCAAAATAGCGCCGTGCAAGGCGCCGTTCTTGTCGTTCTTGAACGCGCTGCCCAAGATCGCCCCGCCCACGGCGCCAGCCAGCGCCCCGTTCTCCGTACGGTAGTTCGGGTCCTGAATGCGCGTGGCGGGATCGGTGCAGGCGGACAGGCCGACAAGGCCTGCCAGGGAAAGGGCGAGAGGGGTTTTGAATATCATGTCGTGCTGCCTCGCAATGAACCGGCCTCGTTGGGCCTGGGCCGGTTATAGCAGCCCAAGGCTGTCGCGCACGGCCACGCCCGCCTGCTAGCGGTTTTCCGCCCATTCAGGCCGCATCCTTGCGTGCCGCCTCCCACGCCAGAATGGCGCGCTTGACCGGCAGGCCCCAATGATAGCCGCCCAGCCCGCCCGACTTGCGCATCGCGCGGTGGCAGGGAATGAACAGGCTGATGGGGTTGCGCCCCACGGCGGTGCCGACGGCGCGGATGGCGCTGGGGTGTCCGATGGCTTTGGCGATCTCGGAATAGGTGGTCACCTGACCCGACGGGATGCGCAGCAACGCCTCCCACACCTTGATCTGGAACGGCGCGCCGATCAGGTACAGCGGCGCGTCGCCGGTGCCAAAAGCCGCTTGCACCCACGGGCGCAGCCGTGCTGCATCCTCGACAAAGCGGGCCTTGGGCCAGCGGGCGGTCAGATCCTGCATCGCCGCGTCTTCACCCATCTCGGCGGCAAAGCCCATGCCGCAGATGCCCCTTTCGGTGCCCATCACCAGGGCGCGGCCAAAGGGGCTGTCGAACCAACCCCAGGAAATCGTCAACCCCTCGCCCCCGCGGGCATAGTCGCCCGGGCTCATCGCCTCCCATGTCAGGAACAGATCATGCAGCCGCCCGCCGCCCGACAGGCCGGTCGAAAGGGCGGTGTCCAGCACAGTGAAGCGGTCGGCGAGCAACCGACGCGCATGGTCCAGCGTCAGGTATTGCTGATAGCGCTTGGGCGACACGCCGACCCATTGCGAAAAGATGCGCTGGAAATGCGCGGGCGACATGTTCATCCGTGCCGCAAGCGTGTCCAGTGTCAGGGCGGGCCCCTCGGTGTCGATGATGGCCAGTGCGCGGGCGATGACGGCGTAGTGATAGGGCTGGGTTTCGGTCATGGCGGTCTCCTTGACGCGAACTTAGGGCCAACCGGGGCATCTTGCGACCCGAAAGCTGCGCCTTTCACTTGTCTGGCGCGCCCTGCTGGGGCATAGGGCGGCATGGCCACGCAGCTTGACTACGGATGGCAGCACGAAACCGTGCGCCGCGGCGCTTGCTACCGCCTCATCGTCCGCGTGGAGAACGTCGGCCTTGCCAAGGTAAACCATGACAATCGCCCGTCGAACGTTGCAGACGTTTAGCGGCTCGTAGTCGCTGTT
>JANXPK010000606.1 GCA_025357355.1 Rhodobacterales bacterium | reverse complement strand
TCCGAATATTACATCGGCGGCTCGCTGGGCTTTCTCGCGCTGTCCTGCCTTGACTCGGCGATGATCGTGTTGGTGTTCCGCGAATGGAACATGCTGAAACTCAAGCGTGGAAGTGTCGCCCCAGCGGAATGACTGCCCCTTGCAAGCGGGCTGATTTGCGGGTCCAAAGGGGCAAATGCCGGAGGCTCGCATGATCACCCCGCTCAACTCTGCCCCGCTCAACCCGACGATGGCCGCTACTTTCCCGCCCCCAGTGATGGAGGCACGGCGCTGGCTGGCTGGTGTAACCTTTCCCGCCGAGCGCCCGCTGATCAACATCTCGCAAGCCGCCCCGACCGGCACGCCGCCCCTGGGCCTGCGGCAGGCTCTGGCCGATGCAGCGCTGAACAACCCCGAGGCGCATCTTTATGGCCCGGTGCTGGGCCTGCCTGCGTTGCGGGCCGAGGTTGCGCAGCAATGGTCATCAGCTTATGCTGGCACAATCACCCCAACGCAGGTCGCCATCACCCAAGGCTGCAATCAGGCCTTCTGCGCGGTCATGGCCACGCTGGCCGGTGCGGGGGATGAAGTTATTCTGCCAACCCCCTGGTATTTCAATCACAAGATGTGGCTGGACATGCAGGGCGTGGCGGCTGTGCCGTTGCCGACCGGACCTGGGTTGATCCCCGATGCCGACGTCGCCGCCGCTCTGATCACGCCAAGCACCCGCGCCATCGTGCTGGTCTCGCCCAACAACCCCGCTGGTGTCGAATACCCGGCTACGACGCTGGCGGCCTTCCGCAGCCTCGCCCGCTCCCGTGGCCTGGCCCTGATCGTCGATGAGACCTACCGCGATTTCGACTCGCGTTCCGGCCGCCCGCACGAGCTGTTCACCAACCCGGATTGGTCCGACACCTTCATCCATCTCTACAGCTTTTCCAAAGCCTACCGGCTGACCGGCCACCGCGTCGGGGCCGTGGTTGCGTCCGAGGCGCGGCTGGCAGAGGTCGAGAAATTCCTCGACACCGTCGCCATCTGTCCGTCGCAACTGGGCCAGATCGGCGCGCTGTGGGGGTTGCAGAACCTGTCGCAATGGGTGGCGGGCGAGAGGGCCGAGATTCTGGCTCGTCGCGCGGCGCTGACCGCGGGTTTTGCCGCCCTGCCCGACTGGAGGCTTTTGGGCTGCGGCGCCTATTTCGCCTATGTCGAACACCCCTACCCCATCGCATCGGACGAATTGTGCAAGCGTCTGGTCGCGGCGGCTGGCCTTTTGATGCTGCCTGGCACGATGTTCATGCCCGCTGGGCAAGGCCGCACCCAGATCCGCATCGCCTATGCCAATGTCGATGCGACGGGCATCGCCGAGGTGTTCCGGCGCCTGGCAACTCTTACGCTGTAAGCCACGCGGTCACCTCCTTGTCTTTGGGCTCGGTGAAGACCTCACCCGTCTCGCCCAGCGCCATGATGCGATCGACCCGCAGGCTGCGCAAAGCTTTGCGTCCCGCGTGCCAGACGATGAGCGACCAGGTCTTGCCAGCAAGGTTCAGACGCAGGGGCCTGATGTCGGCATGACTTTCCTGCCCCCCGGTCTCGATATAGGTCAGCGACAGCACTTCGTGGTCGCGGATGGCACGGCGCAGCAAGGGCAGGTGCTGCGCGGCGCGGCTGACTTCACGGCTGGTGCCAAGGAACAGATCGTCAGCTACGGCATCCGTCGGGGCTGGCGTGACCGAGGCGACCTTGGCAGCCAGACTACGGGCGGCGCGGGCGAGGTTGGGCTCTTCCCCTGCCGCCATCAGCCGCAGGCCCTGACGCAGCGCATCAAGTTCGGGGGCAGACAGCAGCATCTGCGGCAGCGTGATCGGTGCGCGCAGGATATAGCCCACCCCACGCTCACCCTCGACCGGCATGCCCGATTGCATCAGGGTGGCCATGTCGCGCCAGACGGTGCGGTCCGACACTGTCAGACGCTGCGCCAGATCGCTGGCGCGGTGCAGGCGGCCATCGCGCAATATCTGGATCAGATCGAACAGACGGTCGCTGCGGCGCATGAAAACCTCCGGACTACAACTGACAGAATACTGTCAGTTAGCGTAGCAGTGAAGGGGATACGCGGCGGCTTTTGGCTATGATTGCGGGAAAGACTGGCCTAACGCTGGATCAAGATGCGCGGCCATGGGGCTGCAAGGAGAACCGTCATGCATACAATGGGACCCATCCAGCTTATCGTCATCGCCGCAGTGGTGCTGGTGCTGTTTGGCCGTGGCAAGGTCAGCTCGCTGATGGGCGAGGTTGGCAAGGGCATATCGGCCTTCAAGAAGGGCGTGAGCGATGGTCAGGCCGAGATGGACAAGCCGGTGGAAACCATGCCCGCCGCACCCACCGCCGCCCCTGCCGGCATCGTCGCCAAGGACGTGACGCCGGTTGACACCGACAAGGCCTGAGCCAGATAGGGTGCGACCGTCATGTTGAACTTCGGCTGGGCCGAGTTGCTGGTCATTGGCCTTGTGGCGCTGATCGTGATCGGGCCCGAGGATTTGCCGGACATGTTCCGCCAGATGGGGCGCTTTACCGCCAAGCTACGCTCGATGAGCCGCGAGTTCTCGCGGGCGATGGAGCAGGCGGCCAAAGAGAGCGGCGTCAAGGATGCTGCCGATGACCTGAAATCCGCGACCTCGGCCAAGTCGCTGGGGCTGGAGGCGGTGAAATCCGCCGCCGACAAGTTCGAAAAGTGGGATCCGATCAAGAACGCGGCGAAGCCTACCACCGCGATGCCCGCGCGGTCCTTGGTCCCGCCAGCGATGCCCGCGACGTCAGAGCCTGCCTTGGCAGCGGACGAGGCGGCTGGCGATCTGGCCGCCGCTGAAATGAACATCGCGCCGCCGCCGCCGATGTCCGCGCCCATTGCGCCGCCGATGATGCCGCAAGCCTCGCCCATCGTGACGCTGCCGCCCGAAATGGGCCCGGCAACGCAGGCTTTGTATGACAAGCAGGCACTGCGGGCCAAGGTTCTGGCCGAGCAGAGCGCAAAGCTGAAGGCGATCGAAGACGGCACCTATCAGGCCGAACCAACGATCCTGCCGCCCGCCGAGAAGCCGCGCGCTGCCAAGGCGAGGCCTGCTGGGGCCGTGGCCGAGGCCGTGACCAAGCCGAAGAAATCCTCCAAAAAGGCAGAACAGGTATGAGCGTCGACGAACTCGAAGGCTCGGCCGCACCGCTGATCGAGCATCTGAAAGAGCTGCGCAACCGCATCCTGTATTCGCTCGCGGCGTTCGTCGTGTGTTTCATCATCGGCTATTACATCTGGGAATATGTCTTTGCCTTCCTGTCCAAGCCCTTGTGCGACGTGATGACCGCACGGCATCAAGCCTGCGACATGCAGATGATCGCGCCCGAGGAAGGCTTTTTCGTCTCGTTGCGCATCGCGATCTGGGCGGGGTTTGCGATGTCGTTCCCGATCATCGCGTTTCAGATGTGGCGGTTTGTGGCACCCGGTCTTTACAAGAACGAGCGCTATGCCTTTCTGCCCTTCCTGCTCGCCTCACCCGTCATGTTCATCATCGGCGCCGGATTTGCCTATCTGGTGGTGCTGCCTTTCGCCTTTACCTTCTTTCTGAGCTATCAGGATTATTTCAAGACCGCGCTGGCCGAGGGCAACAGCCTGGTCGCGGCCACGACCAGCGTGGTCTATCACGGCACGTTGGAAAGCTTTTTCAACCTGACCATGCGGTTCGTGCTGGCGTTTGGTCTGTGTTTTCAATTGCCGGTGCTGCTGACGCTGATGGGGCGGGCCGGGCTGATCTCGTCCAAAGGGCTGATGGCGACGCGGAAATACGCCATTGTCGGGATTCTGGTGCTGTCGTCGATGATTGCGCCGCCGGATGTCACCTCGATGCTGATCCTGTTTGCGGCGATCTATCCGCTGTTCGAAGTGTCGATCTGGATCATCGTCTACTTCGAGCGGCAGCGCGAGATCCGGGAAAAGGCCGACGGCACCTGGCAAGAGCCTGACGACGAATGAGCGATCCGCTGGTCAGGATTGCCGAAGCGCTGGAGCGGCTGGCCCCGGCGCCCTTGGCCGCCCCTGATCTGCGCGGCGAGGCTTTTGTCTGGCACACCGCCCCTGACCGGCTGGAACCTGTGGCGCGGGTGGCGCGGGTTGATCTGGGGCTGTTGATCGGGGTGGACCGGGCAAGGGATACCCTTCTGGCCAACACCCGGCACTTCGCCGCCGGTCTGCCGGCCAACAACGCCCTGCTTTGGGGCGCGCGCGGGATGGGCAAATCCTCGCTGGTCAAGGCGGTTCATGCCACCGTGCGAGCCGA
>JANXPK010000146.1 GCA_025357355.1 Rhodobacterales bacterium | reverse complement strand
CGGCGGAACTGGCGGCGGGGATCCATCTGATCGCGGTACAGGGCGCGGATGGCGGGTTGATCGTCGGCGACAGCCATCACTATGAGGACAGCCCCTCGCCCTTTGGGTCGGGCGAGGTGGACGCAATGATTCTGGCGCAGTTGCAGCGGATTGTGCCGCTGGACGCGCCCGAGGTGGCGGAGCGATGGCAGGGCACCTATGCCAGCCTGCCGGACACGGCGATGGTGCGCGTGGCGATTGATCCTGCTATCAGGCTGGTGATTGTCACATCCGGGACCGGGGCCAGCACGGGTTTTGCGATTGGCGAAGAAACCGTGGCGGAGATGTTCGGGACATGATGTTGCCATTTGCGATGAGCTACCAGGCCGCGGGGTTCATGGCGCTGGCGGTGCTGATTGCGGCCTTTGTGCGCGGCTATTCGGGTTTTGGGTTCTCGGCGATGGTGATCACAGCCTCGGGTCTGGTGACCAACCCGTTGAATTTCGTGGCGGTGGTCATGCTGTGCGAGGCGGTGATGACCTTGCAGGCGTGGAGCGGGGTGGGGCGTGACGTCGATTGGCGGCGGGTGTGGTTGCTGCTGGCCGGGGCGGCGGTGGGGATGCCGCTGGGGTTATGGGCGCTGACCTCTATCCCGGTCGATGCGGCGCGGGCGGTGATATCGGGCTATGTGCTGGCGATGTGTCTGGTGCTGCTGGCGGGGTGGCGGCTCAAGCACGAAGTGCGCGGGGCATGGAATTTTGGCGCCGGGGTGGTGTCGGGGTTGGCCAATGCGCCGGGAATGGGCGGGCTGCCGGTGGCGGCGTTCTTTGCGGCGCAGGCGTTGCCGGTGACAGTGTTCCGCGCCACGCTGGTCGCCTATTTCCCTTTGCTGGATGTCTATTCGACGCCGTTGTACTTTTACCACGGCATGATCACCTGGGACACGGTCTGGGCCAGCCTGATGACGTTGCCGATGGTGTTTGCCGGCAATTGGGCCGGGGGGCGCCATTTTCTCGCGACCGACCCCAAGAGTTTCCGGGTGTTTGCCATCGGTCTGCTGGCGGTTCTGGCCACGGCGGGACTGTTGAAATCGGTGTTGTGAATGCTGCTGGTGGTCAATGCAGGATCGTCATCGGTCAAGGTGGCGCTGTTTGACGGGCTGGTGGAAGTTCGGCGGGGTCAGGTGGCCGAGATCGCAGCGGGCGGGCATCTGGCGGCGCTGGAGCGGCTGCTGGCCGATGGTTTCGGGCAGGGGCTGACGGCGGCGGCGCACCGGGTGGTGCATGGCGGCGCGCGGTTTGTGGCGCCGTGCCGGGTTGATGCCGATGTGCTGGAGGGGATTGCCGCCTGCGTGCCGCTGGCGCCGTTGCACAACCCGGCCAATCTGGCGGGGATCCGGGCGCTGATGGAATTGGTGCCGGGTCTGCCGCAGTTTGCCAGTTTCGACACGGCGTTTCATGCGACCAATCCCGAGGTGGCGCGGCGCTATGCGCTGCCGGTGGCGGTGGATGCGCAGGGGATCAGGCGCTATGGCTTTCACGGGCTGAGTTATGCCGCGATTGTTCGAAAAGTGAAAGAATTGGTTGGTGGTGTGGTACCGGGGAGGTTGCTGGCGTTGCATTTGGGTAATGGTGCGTCGCTGTGTGCAATACAGCGCGGCCTCTCAATTGCTACCACGATGGGCTATTCGCCGCTGGATGGGCTGACGATGGGAACCCGAAGCGGCACGATTGATGGCAATGCGGTGCTGCGGCTGGCGGAGCTTTACGGGGTGGCGGGAGCGGCGCGGATATTGAACCGGGAGAGCGGGCTTTTGGCGCTGGGCGGGTCGAGCGACATGCGGGAGACCGGGCGGTTTGCGCGGCAGCATTTCTGCTATTGGGCGGTCAGACATGCAGGCTCGATGATCGCGGCGATGGGCGGCTTGGACGCGATGGCCTTCACCGGTGGGATTGGCGAGAACGATGCGGCTGTTCGCGACGAGATCGTGAAGGGCCTGGACTGGGCGGGCAAAGTGCCGGTCTGGGTGATAGCGGCCGACGAGGAGGGCCAGATCGCGGCGGAGGCGATGGCGTTGATGCGGGCTTGAGGGTGAGGTCTGCGGCGGAAACTCCAGCCCGCCCGAGGAGAAAGCTTTGAACCGCCGCGCCTTTCCTGCTTCTTTTCCCAATAGGTCAAAGCCTGTCGGAAGGGCGAGTGTCTGGGTGGGCGCTTTCCCCTTGTGACTGGCTCTGGCAAAAGCGTCCCATTGGGTCGGCGTGGTCATGGGGAATCGTCCTTTGCGACAGATGCGGCGGGATCACGGCCAGACTTCGGCTCGGGGAGGATGTGGCATTTCGATCGTTTTGTGCTGGTGTTGGCCAAAATTTATTGCTGCGCTGCAGAATCAGACTTGAAGGTGAGTAATGCTTATCATATACCATGCTCATGAAATCCGATACACCCGGCCTTGGTCTTTTGCTGCATGATGCCGCCCGCGCGGTTCGCAAGCGTTTCGAGGAACGCTCTGCCGCCTTTGGGCTGTCATCGGGGCAGTGGCGCATGCTGGTGCACGTGGCCAAGGTCGGTCAGGCGCCACAGTCGCGGTTTGCCGACCTTTTGGAGATTGAGCCCATCACGGTCTCGCGCCTCTTGGACCGGATGGAGGCGCAGGGCTGGGTGACGCGGGAGCATGATCCGGCAGACCGCAGGGTACGGCTGGTGCTGCCAACACCCAAAGCCCTGCAAGCGTTTGACCACATCAAGTCGATTGGCGACGAGGTTTACGGCGAGGCCCTGGCGGGTCTGTCCGAGGACCAGCGGCACCTTCTGATGGCGGGATTGTCCGCCATTGTCAGCAATTTGTCCAAGGCCGAGAGCATCGGCGAAAAGGTGTCCGCATGAACGACCAGTCCCCCGCCAAGCCCGTTATCGTCGAAGTTCCGAAGCCTGTTTCGCCGGCGCCGGCCGCTCCTGCGGCGGCGGCTCTGCCGGTTCACCATGCGGAAGTGGTCAAGCCGAAGAAGCGGCGTGTCTGGCTGATGCTTTCGCTGCCGCTGATCCTGGCGGCGGGCGGGGCGATCTATTGGGTCAATGGCGGGCGCTATGAGAGCACCGACAACGCCAACATGCATCAGGCGCGCATCAACATCGCCTCTGATCTTGGCGGGCGGGTGGTGTCGGTGAATGTCGCCGACGGCAAGACGGTGACCAAGGGCACGGTGATGTTCCAGGTCGACCCCGAGCCCTACCGGCTGGCGTTGGTGCAGGCCGATGCGGCGGTGCTGGCGGCGCGGTTGCAGGTTGAGCAGTTGAAGGGCGGCTATGCGGCGTCGGTGGCCAATGCCACGGTAGCCACCGACGACGCCAAGTTTCAGTCTGAAGAATTGGCACGCCAGCAGGCCCTGTCCGACAAGGGCGTGGGCACCGATACTCAATTGACGACGGCGCGCAACAATCAGCGGCGGGCAGAAGAGCAGGCGGCGCTGGCCGAAGTGACGGTCGCCAACGCCAAGGCAGCGTTGGGCGGCGATCCGGCCATCGAGACCGACAAGCATCCGGCGGTGCTGGCGGCACTGGCGGCGCAAGAGCAGGCGGCTTACCGGTTGAGCCTGACGGAAGTGAAGGCGCCGAGTGACGGGATGGTCTATCAGGCGACCTCGTTCAAGCCCGGCCAGTTCCTGACGGCAGGTGTTGCGGTGTTCACACTGCTGCCCGCTGGTGACATCTGGGTCGAGGCCAATTTCAAGGAGACCCAGCTTGGCCATATCAAGGCGGGTGCGGCGGCGACGGTGACCTTTGACGTGGACAGCGGCCACAAGATCGCCGGGCATGTCGATGCCATCGGGGCGGGCACCGGATCGGAGTTTTCACTGCTGCCGGCGCAGAATGCGACGGGCAACTGGGTCAAGGTGACCCAGCGTGTGCCGGTACGCATCAAGCTCGACAACATCGCCGATGCCACATTGGTGGTATCGGGGATGAGTGCCACGGTCGCGGTCGATACTGGCGTCACCCGCAACTGGTCCGATCTGGTGCCGCCGATCCTGTCGGGCAAGTGACATGTCGCAACTGGGACCGAACGGGGAATATCCCAACCGCGGGCTGATCACGATCATGATCATGCTGGCGACGGTGATGCAGGTCCTGGACACCACGATTGCCAACGTGGCGTTGCCGTCGATGACGGGAGACCTGGGGGCGTCGCAGGACACCATCACCTGGGTGCTGACGAGCTATATCGTGGCGGCGGCGATCATGACGCCGGTGACGGGGTGGCTGGCCGATCAGATCGGCAAGCGCGAGTTGTTCCTGATCTCGATCATCGGCTTCGTGGTGTCATCGCTTTTGTGTGGCATTGCGTGGAACCTGTCGGCGATGGTGATGTTCCGTCTGTTGCAGGGCCTGTTCGGGGCGGCCATCGTGCCGCTGAGCCAGACTTTCCTGCTGGACATCAACCCGCGCGAAAAGGCGGGCTCGGCGATGGCGATGTGGGGCGCGGGCATCATGGTGGGACCGATCATCGGGCCGACGCTGGGCGGCTGGCTGACCGAAAGCTACAACTGGCGCTGGTGTTTCCTGATCAACCTGCCGGTCGGGATCATCGCGGTGTTGGGCTGCGCCGCCTATCTGCCCAATTCGGTGCGGCGCATTCGCAAGTTCGACTTCTTCGGCTTTGCCATGCTGTCCTTGGCCATCGGCGCCGTGCAGATGATGCTGGACCGCGGCGGTGAGCTCGATTGGTTCAACTCGCCCGAGATCTGGGTCTATCTGTTTTTGACCATCACCGGGTTCTGGGTGTTCGTCATCCATATCCTGAGCGCGAAACTGCCGTTTCTGGAGCCCGGCATGTTCGGCGACCGCAATTTCGTGACCGGCCTGGCGTTCATCTTTGTCATCGGGATCATCCTGCTGGCCAGTCTGGCGCTGCTGCCGCCGATGCTGTCGCGGATCTTCGGCTATCCGACGATCACGACGGGGTTGGTGATGGGGCCGCGCGGCATTGGCACCATGGGGTCGATGATCATCGTGGGGCGATTGGTTCGGACGGTCGATCCGCGGTATCTGGTGATCGCGGGGTTGATCCTGACAGCGTCGAGCCTGTACTTCATGACCGGCTTTTCGCCGCAGATGGGGTCGGGCCCGGTAATCTGGACCGGGGTGTTGCAAGGATTGGGCCTGGGTCTGGTGTTCGTGCCGCTGTCCACCATCGCCTTCGCCACCATTGACGCCAAATACCGTGCCGATGCGACGAGCCTGTTTTCGCTGGTGCGCAACATCGGGTCGTCGATCGGGATTTCGATCGTCAGCGTGATGCTGGCGCGCAATGTGCAAGTGAACCACGCCGAACTCGGAGCGTTCATCAACCCGTTCAACCCCGTGCTGCAGGGCGTGTCGCCTTTGGCTGCCGCCGGGAATGTAGCGGCGCTGAGCCAGCTGGACGGGCTGGTCAATCTGCAGGGCGCGATGGTGGCCTACATCGACGACTTCTGGCTGATGATGCTGGTGACGTTGTGCGCCATTCCGCTGGCGCTGACGTTGAAGCGGCCAAGGATGGCAATGGCGCGGACGGCGGCGCCGGTGGCGCACGCCGACTGAAGGCGGGGGTTGCACATCCCCCGCACTCCGGTGGCGTATTTGCACAAAGATGACGCGAAATTAGAGAGCGCGATGAAGCTTGGTGGAAACATCATGATGGCCGCTTTCGCCACCCGTGCCAGAGGACCGTCTGATGAGGGCTCCGGGGGAGCCTTCATCGGTCCGATTGCCGCGGCGCGCCAGCGGCAAGGCAAGGGGGATTGGGCTGGGTGCCATGGTGAGGAAGGGGACCCGCACGACCGCGGGTGGGAGCGTAACGCGCCCGCCCGGGGGGGCGGTCGTGCGCGTCCCCGACAGGCTTTGGCCTATCGGGGAAGAGAAGCGAGGCAGCAGAAGGAAGGTTCGTTCTGTACCGTTGGCCGGGCAGTGATGCCTTCAAGGGCCATCGTGTTCCAGCCGTGTCCACATGTGGACACTTTTATAATTCGTTATATTACAATGACCTAAGGTTTTCTGTTCATCGAATGTAAACCACTCGCTCTCCGCTGGCACCGCGACCTATCTGAGGCAGCCGGGCGACGACAGCAGCCGGACGATGCGATGGGCCTCGGTGCCGTCCTTGACCGACAGCATGAAATCGGCCCTCGGCAGAGCATCGCGCAGGGTCGGCTGCATCACCACTTCGCCGCACACCCGGATCACCAGAACCTCGCCCAGATGGGCCCTGGTCAGCGCGGCGACAGCGGCGTCAAGGTCAGGCTTGAGGATGACATGGACGGCAGGCAGGTCCAGCGGGCCTTCGATGCGGACCACACCGATCTGGCCTTGGGCGACATCGACGTGATCTGGCCCCGCCGCAATCTGCAAGACCACGTCCTGCGCGAGGGCAGGGGAGGCGAGCAGGAGGAACATCAGCAGAAGGCGTTTCAAGCCATATCTCCCTCAAGCCACCAGCGGCGCTGCGTGTGCGCCCAGCGCTGCCAGCGCCAATGCCGGCGCGATGCCGAGCAGCAGCCCGCGGGCCCCGGCGTTGATCCAGACCGTTGCGGCGCCGCTAACGGTGGCCTCGATTGCGGTCGGAACCTTGCGCTTTTGTCCAAAAGGAGAGATGCCGCCGACGTGATAGCCCGTCAGCTTCTCGGCCTTGGCGGGCGGCATCATCGCCGCCTGCTTGCCGCCAAAGGCCGCCGCCACCTTCTTCATCGACAATTGCCGGTCCGACGGGATCACGCAACAGGCAGGCTTGCCATCGACCTCGACCATCAGCGTCTTGAGCGTCAACCCCGCCTCCAATCCCAGCGCCTGCGCTGCCGCCAGCCCAACTGCATCGGCGTTGGGATCATAGGCATAGGGGTGGAGCGTGACTTCCACCCCCATCTGTTCCAGAAATTTCAGACCTTGGGTTGATGCCATGGCACAGGTCGCGGGGCCCGCAACCTTCTTTCAGGCCAACTCGTCCGACGAATGGATCACCCGGCCCAGCAGACCATAGTCCAGCGCGGCCTGGGTGTTCAGCCAGAAATCGCGCGCCGTATCCTTGGCAATCCTCTCGGCCGTCTGCCCGGTCGCGGCGGCGAACAGGTCATGGAAACGGTCGCGCATGATGCGGATTTGGTCGGCCTGGATCGACATGTCGGTCACCTTGCCATAGATCCCGCCCGAGGGTTGGTGCAGCAGGAACCGGGTGTTGGGCAGGCAATAGCGGTCGGCGCGGTCGGCACCGACAAAGATCAGCGCTCCGGCACTGGCCACCCAACCCGACCCGATGGTCCGCACCCGGGGTTTGATGAACTTGATCATGTCATGCACCATGTCGCCGCTTTCGACATGACCGCCGGGCGACGAGATGAACATGTTGATCGGCGCATCGCTTTCCTGCGACAGCGCCAGAAGCTGGGTCACCACGCGGGCGGCCAGCTTGTCATTGATCTCGCCGGTGATGACCACCGTGCGGGTTTTGAAGAACAATTGCTCAACGGGCGACGAGGATTTCTCTTCCTTGTCATCCTTGGCGGGGGCGTCCTCGTCCATTCGGCCGAACTGCATAGCGGTTTCCCTTTGATTGTCTCGCGACGAAGCTAAGCCCTTTCATGGCAGGGTTGAAGAGGCCGCGATCAATACACCACAACCGCGCGAATGCTTTCCCCCGCATGCATCAGATCAAAGCCCTCGTTGATGCGCTCCAGCGGCAGGACATGGGTGATCATCGGGTCGATCTGGATCTTGCCGTCCATATACCAGTCGACGATCTTGGGCACGTCCGTCCGGCCACGGGCGCCACCGAAGGCGGTGCCTTTCCAGACCCGGCCAGTGACCAATTGGAACGGGCGGGTTTCAATGACGGCACCAGCGGGCGCCACGCCGATGATGATCGACTGACCCCAGCCGCGATGGGTGCATTCCAAAGCGTCGCGCATCACCTTGACATTGCCGGTGCAATCGAACGAGTAGTCCGCTCCGCCGATCTTGTCGAACGGGGTCTTGGTCAGGTCAACGATGGCCTGCACCACCGAGCCCGTCACCTTCTTGGGGTTGACGAAATGGGTCATGCCAAAGCGACGGCCCCAGGCTTCCTTGTCGTCGTTGAGGTCGACGCCGATGATCATGTCGGCCCCGGCCATCTTCAGCCCCTGGATGACGTTGAGCCCGATGCCGCCCAGCCCAAAGACAGCGGCCTTGGCCCCGGTCTCGACATTGGCGGTGTTGAGCACGGCGCCGATGCCGGTGGTCACGCCACAGCCGATGTAACAGATCTTGTCGAAAGGCGCGTCGTCACGGACCTTGGCCAGCGCAATCTCGGGCACGACGGTGTGGTTGGCGAAGGTCGAGCAGCCCATGTAGTGAAAGATCGGCGTGCCGTCGAGCATGGAAAAGCGCGTGGTGCCGTCGGGCATCAGGCCCTGACCTTGCGTCGCCCGGATCGCGGTGCAGAGGTTGGTCTTGCGGCTGAGGCACGAGGGGCATTCGCGGCATTCGGGCGTGTAAAGCGGAATGACATGGTCGCCGGGTTTCAGTGTCTTGACGCTGGGTCCGCATTTGATCACCACGCCCGCACCCTCATGGCCAAGGATGGCGGGGAACAGGCCCTCGGGGTCGGCACCTGACAGGGTGAACTCGTCGGTGTGGCAGATGCCGGTGGCCTTGATCTCGATCAGATC
>JANXPK010000562.1 GCA_025357355.1 Rhodobacterales bacterium | reverse complement strand
CAGGTTGCCTGCCACCAGTCCTCCGGCTCTTGTTCGGACCAACCGGGCTTGGGTGAGAAGATCCTATGCTCCGCCATCGCGGTTGCGAGGACTTTGCCGTCTTCGTCGCAGAGAAGGGTCTTGGTGCCGCTAGTGCCGATGTCGATGCCGAGAAGATGAGCCATGCGATTCTCCGGGGGGGGGTGAATGACAGGAGGGAGAAGTATAATGATGTTGGGGAGAAACGAAAATATTCGAGGCATTGCATTCGATGTCCGCACCGAGACTCAGTCATTTCATTCTCAAACCTCAGGCGTAAACCCCAGCACGATATCAAACTTCGTCGCCAACTCCCCGATCCGTCATAGGGGCAGTCGCAGACGCAAGAGAGGTAGGCGCGCAAGGGCAAACCGGCCTTGTGGGCGGCTTCGGCCACGGGGACAAAACGGGCGAGGCTTTCGGCAATGGTGCAATTGATGTTCTTGCGGCTGAAGCCTTCGGAAGCAGAGGCGAAGATTGCGACCTCGTCGGTGCGGGCGGCAAGGGCGGCCTGCAAACCCAGCATGTTGGGGGTCAGGGCGGCGTAGGCGGTGCCGGGGGCGCGGGTGATCCGGGCCATCACCTCGGCCGCGTCGGCAAGTTGCGGGACCCATTTGGGGCTGACGAAGCTGGTGACTTCGATCTTGGTGAAACCGCACAGTGACAGGTCATTGACCAGACGCACCTTGTCGGCGGTGGCGATGGGGAGGGTTTCGTTTTGCAGCCCGTCGCGAGGGCCGACTTCGTAGAGGGTGATGCGGTCAGACAAGCGGCGGCTCCAGTGTCAGGAGTTTGGCGCCGCTGGTGACCTGCTCGCCTTGAGCACACAAGACCTCGGCCACGGTGCCGTCGCGCGGGGCGGTCAGGGCGTGTTCCATCTTCATCGCCTCAAGCACGATCAAGACCTCGCCTTGAGTGACCAATTGGCCGGTTTGCGCGGCAAGGCGGATGACAAGGCCGGGCATGGGGGACAGGATGCCGTCACCTCCAGCGGCTGGAGCGAAGATCGTTGCGGGGTCAGGCAGATCGAACGTTTCAGTGCGGTCGTCGGCGCAGATGGTTATGCGGCGGCCGGTGGTCAGGATTTCAAAGGCAAGGCGGCGGTCGGGTAGGGCGAGGACCACTTGTGAGCCGGTGATCGAAACGATTGTGAGGGACAGGCTGAAGCCTGCGCCGTGAATTTCGAAGCGGTGGCGGGCTTGCGGAGTGACGCGCAGGTCAAGTGTTTGCCTGCCGTGGCGCAGGGTGATGGGCAGGGGGGGTGCCTGCCAGTGGCGCCACCCGGAGAAGGCAACCCATGGGTCGGCGGGGTCGCGAGGGGTGAGAAAGCCGAGGGCCGACACGGCGGCGGCGGCGGGGATGTGGGGCGGCAGGACGGTTTGGTGCAACAGGTCTGCCAGATCGCGGGCGATGAGGCCAGTATCGACCTCGCCCCGGCGAAAGCCGTGATGGGCGGTCAGGGCGGTGAGAAAGCGCAGATTGGTGGTGGAGCCGAGCGCGTGGGTGGCGTGCAGGGCGGCGGAAAGCCGGTTGAGGGCAATGTCGCGGGTCGGGCCGTGGGCGATGATCTTGGCGATCATCGGGTCATAATAGGGGGTGATAGTGTCGCCCGGCCGCACGCCGCTGTCGATGCGCAGGGGGCCGGGGCGGAACTTGGTTGCAGGGGGAAAACTGAGGTGGTCGAGGGTGCCAGTAGCGGGCAGAAAACCTGTGTCGGCATCTTCGGCGTAAAGCCGGGCCTCGATGGCCCAGCCGTTGATTTTCACGTCGGCTTGGCTGATGGGCAGGGGCTCGCCCGCGGCGATGCGCAATTGCAGTTCGACCAAATCGAGGCCGGTGATCGCCTCGGACACCGGATGTTCAACCTGCAGGCGGGTGTTCATTTCCATGAACCAGAAGCCGTCGGGCCGCAGCGGGCCGCTGCCGTCGGCAATGAATTCGACCGTGCCCGCGCCGTGGTAGCCGATGGCCTGCCCGGCCTTGACGGCGGCCCGACACATGGCGGCGCGAACCGTGGCAGGCATGAAGGGGGCCGGGGCCTCTTCGATGACTTTCTGGTGGCGGCGTTGCAGCGAACAGTCGCGTTCGAAAAGGTGGATGACGTTGCCATGGGCGTCGCCAAAGAGCTGAATTTCGATGTGGCGGGGATGAGGGATGTATTTCTCGATCAGGCAGGATTGGTCGCCGAATGCGGCCAGTGCTTCCCGTTGGGCGGAGGCGAGGGCCGGGACGAAGTCGTGTGGAGCATCAACCCGGCGCATGCCCTTGCCACC
>JANXPK010000504.1 GCA_025357355.1 Rhodobacterales bacterium | reverse complement strand
TGGCCGAGCGCGCCGACCTTCACGCCGTGGAATCCGAAGCCCCCATGCTTGCCGCTCTCGACAAGGCCGCCCGCAATACCGAAGGCCTGCACCGCATCACCACCCAGACCCGCGACCTCTACCGCCGCCCGCTGGAACCCGACGAGTTCAAGGGTATCGAAGCCGTCGTGATCGACCCACCCCGCGCCGGGGCCGAGGCGCAGACCCGCACCCTTGCCGCCGCCCGCGTCCCCCTGATTGCCGCCCTGTCCTGCAACCCCGTCACCTTCGCCCGTGACGCCCGCCTCCTGTTGAACGCCGGCTATGCGCTCGACTGGGTTCAGGTTGTTGACCAGTTCCGCTGGTCACCCCATGTCGAACTTGCCGCGAAATTCAGTCTTTGACAGTAGCCAGACCCGGAACATTCGGCTAAATGCCTAGAAAAACCAGGGCAGGCGAATGATCAAGACAATCTTCAAGGTGGTTCTGGCGGCGTTACTTCTGTGCACGCTGGCCACCTGCTCCAAATTCAAGACCTACAACGGCCCCACCGTCACCGCGATCGAGGTCCACAAGGCCGATCGTACGATGTATCTCTTGCACGACACCCAGGTGCTCAAGGCCTACAATATCCACCTCGGCGGCAATCCCATCGGCCCCAAGCAGTTCGAAGGCGATGGCAAGACCCCCGAAGGTGCCTACGTGATCAGCGCGCGCAACCCCAACTCGTCCTACCACCTGTCGCTGCGCATTTCCTATCCCAACGACGCCGACCGCGCTTATGCCAAAGACCAGAACCAAAAGCCCGGCGGCGACATCTTCATTCACGGCCGTCCGCCAGGAACCTTCGCCCGCGGCGACTGGACCGCCGGCTGCATCGCCGTCAAGGACCACGAGATGGAAGACATCTACGCAATGGTCAATCCCGGCACGCCGATCAACATTTTTCCCTGAAAACAGACCCTATTGCCCCAATGGCACCGCAGCACCGCCTGTGCCCTGCCCGATCAGCGCCGTCCACCAAATCTTGCCCGACGACTCTTGAAACCACGCAAAACCAAGGTCCGTCGCCCTGGCGTCCAACAGAACGTCCCTGGTGTCCTGCTCGGCCATCCAGTCCGACAGCGTCTGCAATTCGGTCTCGTAGGTTTCCGAAATATTCTCGGCCAGCAGCTTGCCCGTGTAGCCAGCCCGCTGTACCCGCACCAACGGCGACGAGCCATCCGATCCGAAATGCCAGGGCCGGTTCTGTACCGACATGTCGCGCGCATGGGTGGCGGCGGCTGCGTTCAGATCGGCGTTGAACGCCACTTCAGGCGCATTCCGCGCCTTGCGCAGCGCGTTCAGCCCATCCAGAAACCGGAATGAAATCTCCGACTCCGCCCCGGGCTTGATCACATAGACCTGTGGCAACGGTTTGCCATCCGTGCCCAGCGGCACCACTGGCGGCTTTTGGCACGCAGCCAGCGCCGCCG
>JANXPK010000486.1 GCA_025357355.1 Rhodobacterales bacterium | reverse complement strand
ACGGCTCGTAGACCGCCTGTCCCGGGCTTGAGTTGTTCAGCATCGGCCGCCGCATGCACTCGACCGGTTTCTGGGTGCCGTGAATCGTGGCGGCATCCTGATCGCGGGAGGGGACCTGCCACAGCGTGGTCTGCGTGCGATCGCCCGACCAGTGGCCCGTGGCTTTGGCGCGGACCGCATACCAGCAGGGCTCGTGCTGCCAGTGGTAATCACCGCGCGACAGCACAAGCCTTTCCTTGGCCCAGATGATCTGGCTGCGGATCGCAAAGCCCGAAGCGGTCAGGCTCTCGGCCACGGTCGCGGCATGCAGGGCACCATGCCAGACATAGACCACGTCCCCGGGAAAGAGCGCCCAGGCCTCGCGCCAGTCAGCCCGGTCGTCATTGGCCACCTTTCCGACCCGCTTGGTCTGCGACAGCCCCGCCGCGTTGCGCCAGGACGGATCATAGGCCACGCCATAGGGCGGGTCGGTCACCATCAGATGCGGCGAGGTGCCATCCAGCACCCGGGCGACCGTCGCCGCATCTGTCGCATCGCTGCAGATCAGCCGGTGCCGCCCCAGCAGCCAGAGATCGCCCAACCGGCTGACCGGCACGTCCGGCACCTCCGGCACTTCGTCCTCGCGCGGATCGACGCCGCTCTCGCGCAACAGCTCATCAAGTTCGCGTCCGGTGAAGCCCAGGTCCGCCATGTCGATGCCGAGGCCCTGCAGGTCGCCCACCTCCAGTGCCAGCATGGCCGCATCCCAGCCCGCCCGCTCTGCCAGCTTGTTGTCAGCGAGCACCAGCGCCCGCTTTTGCGCCTCGGTGAGGTATCCAAGTTCGATCACCGGCACCAACCTCATCTCCAGTTTCCGCGCTGCCAGCACCCGGCCATGGCCGGCGATGATGCCGTTCTCACCATCGACCGGCACCGGGTTCACAAAGCCGAACTCGCGGATTGAACCTGCGATCAGCGCCGCCTGCGCTTTATCGTGGGTGCGGGCATTGCCGGCGTAGGGGATCAGGGTGTCGATAGGTCGGTACTCGACCGCCAGATGTTGCCCGCCGTCCATACCTGCCTCCGAACCCAGCCACCAGCGGCCGCAGGACCAGTATAGCAGACCGATAAGCCATTGTATTTACGTCATTAAAGGACATATAGCGACAGGAGGCGACAGTTTCAGACCAGCCAGCGAGACGCCTGCCGTTCAAGCATCAGTGGGGCCTCCTCGGGAAAGCAAGGATTGCAAGCAGAGCTTGGCGCAACTGCCGCTTTTGATCGTCAAAGTTCAGAGCAACCAGGGCCGCGATGAAGTCATGCTCTATTCGGGCCAGGCGGGGAAGATCGGCATCGTTGTCTGCCATGCCAGCCCGGTAGGTGTAAAACGCCGTGTGTACCCACGCTGCCGCGTCTTTGATCACGTGAGCCTTGGCGCCGGGTGGAGCGCCCTCGACGAGTTCGACCAATGCTTTGATTGCTGACACCTTCGTCTCGCGGCTCTCCCGAATTGCCGCCTCCGGCGAGAGTTCGTCGATCACAGCCACCATCTGTGCCTCCTGTGGCTAATGAGAACATAACAGGAACATTGACAGCGCCGTAATCGCCCGGCAAGAGGGTGGGCGCGGATGCGACCGAGTTGTCCACAACAAATAGGTCGGTGCGTCTCGGCCATTGCAGAAGGGGCCCGCACCAACCCCGGAGCATCCGAGCCACCGGCCTTCCTGATGGAAGCAGGCCAGCGCGTTGCTCCACCCCACCGGCCACGTGGTGTCGCGCGGCACCCCCCACCCCCCCCGTTAGGGGGTGGGGGGTGTCGCACCACGTTATTGCGCCACCCTGCGCCACCTTTGCGACACCACACAACAGCGAGGGTGTCGCAATCATTTCGCCCATTCGCCAACCTGAATGCAGGGGCGACTGTGCCGGTCGTCGCCCCTGACATTGCCCTTGACCAACGCTCGACTTTTCAGCCAGGCCTCGAAGACCAACTCGGCCAGTGGCTCGGTGAGTGCTGTTCGGTCGGCATCGAACGCCGCGCCACGGCAAGAGTGCTGTTCGCCTCCTGGTCCGACTGGGCAAAGGTGAATG
>JANXPK010000461.1 GCA_025357355.1 Rhodobacterales bacterium | reverse complement strand
GGATGTCGGTCGCGGTGCGCGGCACCACCACCGTCTCGCCCGGAGCAAAAGGATTGGGCTGCACCACCTGCGGCGTCTCATCGATGCGCAGCGTCAGGTTGCCCTGCGCGATGGCAACCCGGCTGATGCGGACATCAGCGTCCATGACGATGGTGCCGCTGCGCTGGTCGACCACGACGCGCGCCCGGCTTTCCGGCTCGACCTCAAGGTTTTCCAGCCTGGCGATGACATGGGCGGGCGAATTCAGGTGGGTGGCGTCAAGGCTCAGGCTGATGGTGCCCGAATCCTCCATCTGCGCGACATTGCCGCCAAATTCCTTGTTGATCACACTCTCGATCTTTTGCGCGGTTGAAAAGTCGGGCGAGCGCAGGGCCAGGCGGATGGTGTGCAGCCGGGCAAAGTCGAACTGCACCTCACGCTCGACATGGGCGCCCGCCGGAATGACACCGGCAGTTGGCACGCCCTGCACGGTCTTGGAAGCCTGCCCTTCAGCCGAGATGCCGCCCGCTATGATTGCGCCTTGGGCGACGGCATAGATCTGGCCATCCGCCCCGTTCAACGGCGTCATGATCAGGGTGCCGCCAAGCAGGCTTTTTGCGTCGCCAATCGCCGAAACAGTTACGTCAATGCGCCCGCCCGCCCGCGAAAACGGCGGCAAAGAGGCGGTCACGAACACCGCTGCGACGTTCTTGGGTTGAAACTGCTCTCCCGTGACGTTGACGCCCAGCCGTTCCAGCAGGTTCGACATGATCTCTTCGGTGAAGGGCGAATTGCGCAAGCCGTCGCCGGTGCCGTTCAGCCCCACGACAAGGCCGTAACCTACAAGATCGTTGGCGCGCACCCCGTCGAATTCGACAAGGTCCTTGATGCGGATCGGTTCGCCCCAGGCGGGTGCGCCCAGGACAAATCCCAGGGCAAGCAGGCAGGCGGTCCAGGCAAGTTTCTTCACAGATAGTTCACCAGGCTCAGGCGCGACAGGCGCGCGGTGATGGAATACAGGGTTTCAAGCTGGGTCTGGGCTTGCTGCAGCTGGGCGGCGGTTTCATAAGGGTCGACCGACAACAGGCCAAGCCGGGCGGTTTCAAGCGAGGTCTTTGCGGCGTCATTCTGGACCCCGGCATTGACGATGGTCGCCTCGGTCGTGCCCAGCCGCGCCGTCATTGCGGCATAGTCGGTCTGCGCTGAGGCCAGGCTTTCACCGGCGCGTTTGGCGAGGTCGGCACGAGAGGCGTCGTCGCCAGCGAGCACGCCGCGTTGCAGCAGGCTGGCCATCGCCAGTCCCTTGATCATCGAAACGACGGCCGGATCGACGGCGGTGACATCGATCTGGGCCTTTTGGTCGGGGCTGACGGCGACTGCAGCCAGCGGCGGCCCGCCCTGATACGCCGTCGCGGTGTAGCCCGCCGGATCGCTGAACCAATTATTGACTGCAGTTTCGACATCGGCGGCGGAAATCGCCCCGGATACGGCGGTTGTCAGCGCCGACATCATGGTTTCACTGTCGGTCACGGCGCCCTTGTCGGTGGCCTGACCGGAAAACAGCGACCGCTCGGCGACCCGCGTATTCAGCGCCGACATGGCCGCCTGCAGCTTTTGATCGGCATCAAAACCCAGCGCGTTGATCCGGGTCGGGGAATTGCCGCTGGCAGCCGCCAACAGCGCCGAGCTGAGCGCCGAGCCGTTGTCGGCAATCGAATTCAACGCCACCTGCATCTGTCCCGCGGCCAGACCCGTCTCGGTGGTTACCGAATGATAGGCATCCAATTGGGTCAGGGACGCTTCGATCCCGGCAAGCGGCACAAAGTCGCCGTTCACACGCCCGGTCGTGTCGACCACAAGACCGGTCGTCGCCTCGGTCGACAGGGTCTGGATGCTGTCTTTCAGGGTTGCATTGCGGCGGCTGAGGATCAGCGACCGCGCAACATCGCCGGTTGTGACTTGCGACATTTCTATATATCCAACAGGGTTTGTATCATGTCTGACACCGATTTGATGACCTTGGCATTGGCGGAATAGGCCTGTTCGATCTGCAAGAGCGACTGCATCTCATGGTCGGTATCGACGCCATTGCTCGCCTCCATCGAGGTGAAGGTATCCAGCCGGGTCTTGGCATAGGTTGCCTCGCCATCGGCGCTGACCTTGCTGGTGGCGGCCGAGGACAGAAGGTCGCTGGCAAAGGAGGCAAAACTGCGCTGACCGGCCATGAACCCGCCAGATACCGGCTCTCGCTGGGCGTTCAGAGCCGTGCCCAGGCCCGTCAGCAGGGCCGTGTTGCCAACCGCACCCGGCGTTGCGGCGCCGAGCCCGTCACGCAGCCGCCACAGCGCGCCGCCCTGGTCGGGGTCGGCGGCGGCGTTGATCTTCAGCCGCTGCGACAGGCCAGCCTCATTGGCGGGGTCAAAAGTGGCGCCCGCGTCCGTGAACAAGCCCGCAGCACCCGGCGCCCGGGTGGCGTCCAGTGTCGGATCAGAGAACCGCTCCACCAGATCGCGGGCGACGGCATCAAGCTGGGTCTGCGCCTTGACGGCAAGATCGTCACGAACCGCAAAGTTGGCGCCCAGCGTGCCACCCAGGATGATCGAGCTGTCGCCGGAGGTCGCAATCGGACTGCCGTTCAGGGTCAGGCCGGACAGGCCGTTGCCGATGGTCATCGAGGGGATCACCGCAGGTGAGCCGCTGAACCCGAACACGGCCGGTTTGCCATCGACCAGAACCGCGCCATTGGGCGTGTACAGCGAAACGGTGCCGTCATTCTGTTCAACCTGCCGGACCGGCAGGATTTTCGACACCTGGTCGATCACCTGTTGGCGCTGATCCTGCATGGCTGTTATGTCCTGGCCTTGACCATTGCCGCGCCGGATCTGAACGTTCAGCGCGACCACGCGGGCCAGCGAGGTGTTCAGGGTATTAACCTCGTTGCCAATTTCGTTGTTGGCGGCGGTGCGCGCCGCCTGAACGTCTTTGGAGGCGCTGCCAATCTGCGAAGCCAACGCCTTTGCCGATGCCAGAACGGCGGCTAGGCGCGGTTCACTATCGGGGGCCGACGACGCCTCTGTCAGCGATGCGTCCAGGGCTGCGACCCGGCCGCTGATGGAAAAGGCCTGATCCGGCGTGCCGAGGGTCGTTTCCAGCCGCTGAAAGAACGCCGCGCGCGCATCGGCGTCGCCGGATGCAGACTGCGCGAGCCTGCGGTCGCCCAAAAGCGGCAGGTCCACCGTTCTTTGGACGCCGACAACCTGAACCCCCTGCCCTTCCGATCCGACTATGCGCGAGGTGGTCTGCAACACACGCCGGGCATAGCCGGGGGTCGTGGCGTTGGCGATGTTGGACGACACCAGCTCGGCCGCCTTGGCTGCGGCCGCCAGACCCGAAAGAGCGCTGGAGAGAGTGCCGCCGACGCTCACTTACCTGCCCTCCGGTCAACGCTTGAGGTTGGTGGTTTCTTGCAGCATCTCGTCGACGGTCTGGATCACCTTGACATTGGACGAATAGGCCCGCTGCGTGGTGATCAGATTGGTCAATTCCGCCGTGATGTCGGTCGTGGACTGTTCCAGCGAATTGCCCACCAGTTTGCCGGTCGGACCATCGCCCGAGTTCCACAGATAATACGGGCCCGAGGCTGCGGAGACGCTATAGGTCTGGTTGCTTTGCGCCATCAGTCCATCGGGATTGGGCACATCGACGACCGGGATCTGATAGATGATCTTGTCAAAGCCCTGGTCGTAATTGGCATGCAGATACCCGTTGTCATCAATGGCGACCGACACGAGCCGCGCGACCGGCGTGCCGTTCGTCGCCTTGCCGATCGGTGCAAAGCTTTCGGACAATTGGGTCATGCCGCCCGGCTGTCCAATTGTGCCGACATTGAGGGCGATGGAGCCGTTGCTGATGTTCAGCGGGATCGATCCGGTCGTCGGATCATAATCGTTGCCGGAAACCGTTGTCACGCTCGCCAGATTGCCGCCGCCGCTTTGGGTGTCGCCAAAGGTCAGGGTGTATTCGCCGATGGTCGCCCCGCCCGAAGCGCTGTCCGTGATCGCCACATCCCAGGTATTCGAAGCGCCGGTCGCGGGAACCGAGGGGGTAAAGACGTAATGCAATGTCTCCTGCGTGCCGAGGTTCCCGGTGTATTGCGTCGACATTTCAAATGTCGCGCCGTCCGCCCCGGCCTGAGTCGAGGTCGCCGGCAGGTTTGCCCCCAACTGCACTGCGGTTGTCGGGTTGGCCACATACTGGTTCTGGTCAAGCTTGACAGGCTGCATTGCTGCCATGCTGTCGCGGGGAAAGTTGCCGAGCGAGCCGTCGGGATTGGCCGGCCATCCCATCAGAACCTGGCCGGTCGAGTTGCGCAGAATTCCGTCGGCATCGGCTGAAAATGACCCTGTCGTGGCCAGCGAAACCGGATAGGGCCCGGCACCGCGGTGAACCGCATCAATCGTGGTAACGGCCATGAAGCCGCGACCGTCCACGGCAAGGTCGGTGGCGTTGACGGTGCCGATCAGGGGGCCATGCTGGTCGATCAGGCGCATCGAGGTCGACCGCACGCCGCCGGCCGAATAGCTGCTGGTACTGGCGCCGTTCACCACCACCGAATAGAAATCGGCCTGAGCAGTCTTGTACCCATATGTTGATGAGTTTGCGATATTGTCGGAAATTGTCGCCAGTTTGTTCGCATTCGCGCTCAACCCGGCCACCCCCGCATTCATCGAAGAGGATATTGTCATCGACAGCGCCTTTCTGCAGCTCGACCTAT
>JANXPK010000456.1 GCA_025357355.1 Rhodobacterales bacterium | reverse complement strand
ATGAGGATCTGGCCACGGCGGTTGGCACCCTGCTGCCGGTCTTGAGCTTTCAGGCATCGACCAGCACCACCGCACAGACGATCACCCAAACCAACCCCTTCACCGGAACAACGCGCATTCTTTCCGGCCAATACGTCAACCAGACGGCCGATACCCTGTCGCTGGTCGCCACGATGAACGTGATCGATTTCGGTCGCGGCAAGGCAAACATCGCGCTGAAGAACGAATTGGTTCAGGCCAGCCAACAATCGCTGGTCAACATCGAACAGCAGGTCTTGCTGAGTGCGGTGCAGGCCTATGTAAATCTGGGCTTGCAGGCCGAACTCGTCGCCGCGCAAGAATCAAACGTCCGTCTGATCACCCAAGACTTGCGCGCCGCCAAGGACCGCTTTGATGTGGGCGAGGTGACCAAGACCGACGTCGCCCTTGCCGAGGCGCAGCTGGCTTCGGCCAATGCAGCACTGGCGTCGGCCCAAGGCAATTACAACGTGGCACGCGAAAGCTATCTGGCGGCAATCGGGCATTACCCGGACAGTCTGGCAGGTCTGCCGCATCTGCCGGGAACCGCCAAGAACCTTGCGGCGGCGCGTGAGATCGCGTTGAAAACCCACCCGTTGGTTCTGCAAGCCCAGCATCAGGCCAAGGCCACTGACCTGGGTGTTGATCTGGCGCGGGCACAAATGCGGCCCATGATTTCCGCCAACGCCACGCTGCGCGACAGCATCACCAATTCCAACCTGCCGATCGACGCCGGGCAGTTGAGCCTGACCCTCAACCAGACAATCTATTCGGGCGGGCAATTGTCGTCCGGCATCCGTCGGGCAATAGCCCAGCAACAGGCCGCCCATGCCGCCCTGTTGCAAACCGGCGTCCAGGTCTCGCAGGCTGTCGGCAATGCCTGGTCCAACATCCTGGTTGCCAATGCTTCGATCATTGCCGGGGATGAACAAATTCGCGCCGCGCAGGCCGCCTATGATGGCGTCAAGCAAGAGGCGCAGCTGGGGTCGCGCACCACCCTTGACGTGCTGAACGCCGAACAGACCTTGCTGCAGGCCAAGGCCGCGCGGCTGCAGGCGGCAGCCAACCTTTACACCAGCGACTATACGCTGTTGTCGGCGATGGGGCTCTTGACTGCCAACCACTTGCATCTGGGCATTCCGACCTTCGATGCCTCGGCCTATCTCAACGCCGTCAAGAATGCGCCAGCCACCAGCGAGCGCGGAGCCAGGCTTGACCGGATATTGAAAAGCCTTGGCAAGTGACGTCAACCGGCCTTTGGTAAAGCTTGCCGAGAGTTCGATGCGTCAATTCCTTGTGTCGGCAGGGTGTCTGTTCTACACTCCCTGCCATCAAGCCGGTTCTGGAGCATGTGAGCGCGAATGTCCGAAGCGATGAGTTCCGTCGAGATTGAGGATGTCCTGTCGTCGATACGTCGTCTGGTGTCCGAAGATCTGCGACCCGGCCCGAAGAAGAACGCGGCGGTGAAAACGGATGAAAAGCTGCTGTTGACGCCAGCGCTGCGGGTTGTTGACGATGTCGTGGCGACGCCGGCCGCACCCACCGCAACCCCACTGCCGCGCCTGCATTTGGGCGCCGAACCGGTCATCGAAGAACTGGCCGCGACGCTGGAGCGCGCTGTCGAGGCGCAGGATGTCGAATGGGAATCCGAGGTTGGCGACCCGATTCCGCAGGTTGCCGATATGGAATGGTCGGAAAATGGCTGGGTGGTCATGGCGCCGACAGTTGCACCTGCCATGACCCCAGACCTGGTCGAGAACGCCACTGTGCAAAAGACGACCACCCCGGCCTGGGCACAGGATGACGCTGACCTGGATGGCGAAGCCCCCGCTGAAGACGAGCGACCGATTGCCGAGCCGGATGCCTATTGGGCCGATCAGGCCGAGGCAGAGGCGGTGGCCGAACTGCGGGAAAAGACCTCTGACGATCTCAGTGCCACGCAAAGTGCTTTGGACGAGATGAGGTTCGACGAACAAGTGCTGCGCGATCTGGTGCGCGACCTCATTCGGGACGAGCTGCAGGGTGGCCTGGGCGAGCGGATCACGCGCAATGTCCGCAAGCTGGTCCGGGCCGAAATTGCCCGCGCCCTTGCAGCGCAGGACATGGACTAACCAATGAAAAACGCGCCCCTGGGGGCGCGTTGATTGGGTCGGTTGAAGTGCCGCTCAGGCGGCTTCGGCGTGCTCAAGCTCGGCCGCGTGCCGACGTTCGCTTTCTTCCCGCGACAGCGCCACCGAGGTACGCACACCTTTGGAGACGAATTCCATCAAGCCCTTGACGACACGCTCGTTCGGGTCAATCCCGGCGCAGGACAGCACCTCACGGCCATCACGCGACCGCGCCCAGCGGGCGATCTGATCCGGGCCATTGCCGTATTTCTTGTCGTCCGCAATCGCATCATCCAAGGCAGCCAGAACCACCGCCGCAAACAACTTGCGTGCGCGCTGGCCTTGTTCGAAATTGAATGCCGTGCTGTCTATGAAATCGGCCATTTTGCGTCCTACTTCTTGCTCTTGTCTTTTCTGACGTGTTGCGCTTGTAACCACTTGATGACGATTCGTCATGTCATAAATTGAATGGCTGCCATGCTATTTTTGCATAGGTATGAATTCCGCGCCCTGCATCTAGTTGGCTTGCCCCGGGTCACCCGACAATATATAGGGTCCTTCAAAATAACTTCAACCTTTTGACAAGGTTTGGCCACAATGTCGAAGATCAACGGCAATGAAATCCGTCCGGGCTACATCATCGAGCACGACTCAGGTCTGTGGGCGGCCGTCAAGGTCAACCACGTCAAACCCGGCAAGGGCGGGGCGTTCGCGCAGGTTGAACTGAAG
>JANXPK010000440.1 GCA_025357355.1 Rhodobacterales bacterium | reverse complement strand
TGGCGGCGGCAAAAATGGGGGCTCGCACGGCGATGGCTGGACGGGTCGGCAGCGACGGCTTTGCCGAGGTGTTGCTGGAGGGGCTGGCGGCGGCGGGGGTGGATGCTGGTGCGGTGCAGCGGGGCGACGGGGCCTCGGGCATGTCGGTGGCGATTGTGACCGCAGGCGGCGATTACGGCGCGGTGATCGTGTCGGGCGCCAATCTGGCAATTAAGGCCGGAGCGGTGGCATTGCCGGAAGATGCGCGTGTGGTCCTGTTGCAGAACGAGGTGCCGGAGGTGGTCAATCTGGCGGTGGCGCGCAGGGCCAGAAGTGGAGGCGTGCGCGTGGTCTTGAATGCCGCACCGATGCGGGCGATGGCGCCTGAACTGCTGGGGCTGGTCGATCTGCTGGTGGTCAACCGGGTTGAGGCGGCGGGGCTGCTCGGTCGCGTTGCCCCTGCCGCCGAGGCGGCGGAGGCCTTGGCGCGGATCGGGCCTGCGAGCGTGTGTGTGACGCTGGGGGGCGAAGGGTTGGTGCTGTGCGACGGCGGCACGGTGACCGGGATGGCGGCCCATGCGGTCGCCGTCGCCTCGACCCACGGCGCGGGGGATGCTTTTATCGGGGCGATGGCGGCCCGGCTGGATCTGGGCGACGGGTTGGTGGACGCGCTGAACTTTGCCCGGGCAGCGGCGGCCTTGTATGTGGCGACCCCGGTTGCCGACCGGGGCGGGATCACGCCTGCGGCAGTGCGGGCATTTCAGAGCCGGTAGAACTGCGCCGCAGTATCGCCAAAGATGCGGACACAGTCGGTTTGCGGCAGATGTGCGGTCAGGTCTTGTGCTGCCTTGTGCCAGCGGTCGTATTCGGCGCGCAGGCGGCAGACCGGCCAGTCGCTGCCCCACATCACGCGTTCGGGGCCAAAGGCACCAAGGATATGATCGACATAGGGTTTCAGGTCGGCGGTGGTCCAGTCGGGATTGGCCTCGGTGATCAGGGCGGAGAATTTGCAATAGGCGCCGGTGTCGGCAAGCCGCGACATGCCGTCGGCCCACTTGCGGAAATTGGCCGGGGAGTGGTCGCGAATCTGCGGTTTCATGCAGTGGTCAATGACGGTGCGCATCTGGGGATAGCGTTTCAGGAGGGTCAGGAACGGGGCAAGGTGGCGGGGAAAACCGAGGGCGTCGAAGGTCAGGTCAAGCTCGATCAGCGCGCCGTAAGCCCATTGCACGTCGTCGCGGTGCATCCAATTGTCGTCGGCGATGTCCTGGATCATCGGGCGGACGCCCTTGAACTTGGGGTGGCCTTTGAGGCGGGCAAGGGTGGCACGCTCGGCCTTGCTCTCGAAATCAACCCAGCCGACGACGCCTTTGACAAAGCCCGAGGCATCGGCGAGGCCGAGCATGTATTCGGTTTCATTGACCGAGGCTGCGGCCTGCACCAGAACGGTGCCGTCGATACCCTGGGCATGCAGGACCGGGGCAAGGTCAGAGGGCAGGTAGGTCCGGTTCAGGACGCTGTTATCCTTGGGCATCCAATCGTAATCGCCGCGAGCGGGGGTCCAGAAATGCTGGTGGGCGTCGATGATCATGGGGCACCTGTGGGCGCGTCGGGGTGCAAGAGACCGGCGGATTTGAGGTCGGCCCACAGCGCGGGTGGGATGATGGCGGCGGCGGCGCGCAGGTTCGCCTCGACCTCTGCCGGGGTCTGGGCGCCGGGAATGATCGAGAGGATGGCAGGATGCAGCAGCGGGAACTGGAAAGCGGCATCGACAAGGCGGGTGTTGTGGGCCGTGCAAATCGCCTCGATAGCGCGGACCTTGTCCAGAATCGCGGGCGGCGCGGGGTCGTAGTTGTAAAAGGCGCCGGGCTTGGGGCCGGTGGCCAGGATGCCCGAATTGTAGGGGCCACCGATCACGATGCCGA